>NZ_JBFUBK010000039.1:0-53716 GCF_056405815.1 Pseudomonas sp. P1_F1_2
TTCAGAACAACCGCGGTGTTTTTGATGACGACTGCTTCGCAGCCGAACGCAGCCTTCGGCAGCTGCTACATAAGCCGAACGCAGGCTACGCCAGCTGCTACAGGGATTACCCGCGATCCTTACCCCGCAACTTCAGATCAACCGCGGTGTTTTTGATGACGACTGCTTCGCAGCCGAACGCAGCCTTCGGCAGCTGCTACATAAGCCGAACGCAGGCTACGCCAGCTGCTACAGGGATTACCCGCGATCCTTACCCCGCAACATGCTGTCCAGCACGTCATCACGCCGCACCCAACCGTGAAACAACGCCGCCGCCAAGTGCAGCAACACGGTCAAAAACAGCAGGTACGCCAAGTACCCATGCGCCTTGCGCAGGAACGCGAACACCTGAGCATTGGCCGGCAGGATCGACGGAAGCTGGATTGAATGGCTTAGCATCACCGGGTCGCCCGCTGCCGAAATCATTGCCCAACCGAGCAACGGCAACACAAACATCAATGCGTACAGCAAAAGGTGCGAAGCCTTGGCCGCCAGCACCTGCCACCCCGGCAGGTCTTCTGGCAAGGGTGGCTGTTGCGTGGAAAAGCGCACGAACACACGCACGATCACCAGCAGCAATATCGCAATGCCCAACGGCTTGTGCAGATGAATCAACCACTCATGGCGCTCGGACACCGAGGCCACCATTCCCGCACCGATAAACAGCATCGCAATAATCATCAGAGCCATCAGCCAATGCAGCAGCCGCGCCAATGGCGCGAAATGGTTCGGTTGAGCGCTCATTGTCGAGCCTCCTGTTTAGCGGCGGGCAACTGACTGACTTCACTGGTGCGACGCAAGTAGGAACTGGCGTAACCGGCTGAACGAGCAGCGAGCAACGGGTCGTCGGAACCTTCGATACCGCTGGGCAGCACGAGCGGATCGTAGTTGATGTCGCGGCACTCGCCATTGAGCTGTGGCTGAGTGCGCTCCAGCACCAAGGTACCGGCGTTCAGTACTTTACGACCGTCGGGCCAGGCCTTGCTGGCGTCGTTGACCGGGTCTTCCGGGTTCGCCAGCGTGATCTTCAACTGCCAACGCAACGGCCCGGCCGACAAGCGCTGAACCAGGTCTTTCTCAAGAAAATCACTGCCCTCAGGCGCGGCGGCACCCGCCACATCCTGAGCCACCGGCACCATGTTCCAGCGCACTGCCTGGCGTTGACCGGCAGCATTCACCAGGTAAAACGCGTTGACGCTGTTGTACGACTCTGTCGCATAACTGGCCGACGGCTTGGCGGTTTTGATCCAGGCCAGGAACGGCGCCGCTTCCGGGTGGGAGCCGAAAAACGCCGGAACCGCCGCAGGGTTGGGTTTGCCGGTGGCGGGATCCGGCGACTGGGCTTGCTGCAGTTGGTAGAACGCCTCAGGCGTGCCCACCGGGAATACCGGCATGCTGTTCATGCCGGTGCGCCACTGCTGACCGTTGGCCTGAGTGAAACGCAACGCCAGGCTACGAATCGGCACGGCGCTGTCCGGTGCGTAAGGATTGCCGGCAGGCAACGCGAACCGCCCGACCACCGGGGTCTGAGCCTCGCTGAACACCTGGGCGCTGGAAAAGGGGCGCGCCTCGGCGGTGCTTTCAAAATGACCGATCACGCACACACCTTTGGCGTGGTTACGACGGAATCCAGGGTGCACACCGTTGTTGGTTTCCAGCACATTGATCAGTTTTTTGGGTGTCAGACGCTGTGGGTCAATGGTGCCGTTGACGTAGGCAAAGGCCCCGGCCAACGCGGCGACCACCACGGCGATGCCGGTCAAACGCAGTGTCAGGCTTGCGCCACTCAGCGGTGGCCGTGTGGGCGGTGTTGAGCGATCAACCATGAAAGACTCCAGGGCCATCGGCCATAGGGGGAAGGACCTATGAGACGAACGTCACGTAGGATTATTCCCCCTGAACTGTAGTTTCTTTCAAATCACCGCGAGCGACGAATACCATAGGCCCGTTACACGGGGTTAAAACGCGCCTCACGTTTATCGAGAAAAGCCTGCATGCCTTCTTGTTGCCCAGGGGTGGAAAACAACCCATGGAACGCCCTTCGCTCGTACAGCAGACCTTCGCGCAATCCAGACTCCAGCGCACGATCAACCGCTTCGCGCGCCGCCATGGTAGCGGTCTTGGCAAAACCGGCGATGGTCTGCGCCGCTGCCAGGGACTCCTCCAGCAGATCGGCGGCGGCAATCACTCTCGACACCAACCCCGCCCGTTCGGCTTCCTGGGCAGACATCGAACGTCCGGTCAGGATCATGTCCATGGCTTTGGATTTGCCGATCAGATGCGTGAGACGCTGGGTGCCCCCGATGCCTGGCATCACGCCCAGTTTGATTTCCGGTTGAGCAAATTGCGCGTTGTCGGCAGCAAAGATCAGGTCGCACATCATGGCTAACTCACAACCGCCGCCAAAGGCATATCCGGCGACGGCTGCCAGTTTGGGGGTACGTAACGCGGCAAAGGCCTCCCACCCGGCAAAGTAATCCTCGTGAACCATGTCCAGATATGACTTTTGCTGCATTTCCTTGATATCGGCGCCGGCGGCGAAAAAATCCTCGGTACCCGTCAGGACGAAACACCCCACCTGCGGGTCCCGATCCAGTC
Organism: Pseudomonas sp. P1_F1_2; assembly: GCF_056405815.1. NCBI lineage: Bacteria > Pseudomonadati > Pseudomonadota > Gammaproteobacteria > Pseudomonadales > Pseudomonadaceae > Pseudomonas > Pseudomonas sp. P1_F1_2. The sequence continues at coordinate 2,638 of NZ_JBFUBK010000039.1, forward strand.
GTTGCAGGATGTCCAGCAATTCGCGCATGAGTTCATCATTCAGGGCGTTCCGGGCTTGCGGGCGGTTGAGACGAATCAATACGACTCGATCATGACGTTCGATCAATGTGTACATGGTGACCTCGTTGAATAATGGTTGAATGGCGAGCACTTACTCACACCTCAGGAATCCCAGATCGCGCCATAGGCCGGAATACCCCGACCTTCCATTTCCTCGACCACACGTTGAGTCAGTGCCTGGTTGGAAATGCAGATCACGGCCTCTGCACCGGTCGCTTGAACTGCGTCATAGGCCAGTTGCACCAGATCGGGTTTGCCGAGCACATCGGTGTCCCAGATCAAGACGTCGGGCTCGGCCCGGAGAATCTCCTCCACCAGTTCGTCACCGTAGGTTTTGCGTGGGTTGCGGGTCGACCAGATCAGATGTATCGGTACCTGCCTGGCAAGAAGATGAGGCAGCACCGGGCCAATACCACTACCGGTCGCGATATACACCACCGACTTGAACAGGGTTTCTATATGCGCCACACCTGCGGTGGTAATGCCTTTGACCCAGACGTGAGTCGGCATTTGCTCGATGAATTCGCCGGTCCAGTCCCCGGCACGGGAAATGATCAGGCGGAAACCGGCCTGCCCCGGCGCGGGAATGTTGGCAAACGAATGCCATTCCAGCAGCGGATTGAGACTGATGGCGTTTGACGAACCTGCAAACGGCGTGACATGCCCGAACCGGGCAATCACAGCGTGGGATGAAGTCCTGAGTAACTGCACCGGCACTTTGCGTAAACGCAGCCATGGCAGCGCAATACTGAACGTCAGGACCACCAGCATCCAAAAGGGAACAGAAGTGGCCAGTACTTCTTGCAACGGCACTTGCGGGTTCTGATCACGGGCAAACACAAAGGTCGATACCCAAAACAAAGCGAGCGCCGTCCAGCCACCGAAGCGATGTGTTCGTTCGAATCCATTGTGGAAACGTGAGCGAATCCCGGGATGCGCCATGGTCGCTATCAGCAACAACACGCCCAGCAGTGCTGCGTTCACCCACAGAGGCGCTGCCGAAACGCCGCCCTTGTCATCAATCCAATGCCAACCCAATGAGCCTAGCAATGCCACGAACCAGCCAATGGCTGCCAAGGCTGCGCCGCTGTGCAGCCCACCAAAGTGATAGACCTTGGCCAATGAACGACGAATCGGCAGCGGCCAACGGGTGGGAGCCCGGGTGGCTAGCCAGAACAGCAGGTTGATGACGTATTGCTGACGAATCAAAATCGCCAACGACAGATTCGCCAACACCAACCCCGCCAGCATTTCCAGTGCAACACCGGAGGGGGTCCACCATTGCCCCGCGTTCAACCCATGCGCCAGCGCGGCACCATTAAGTACCAGTACCAATGCCACAAGGCGGTTGTAATGAGAGAACACCGACAGCGTTCCGAGCCGTCGCCAAATCGCACGCTTGGCGGGTAGACCGCCGGCGGTGCTCATGCGCTCACCGTTGGTACAACATTGACATCAAGCCTGGCCTGTTGCGCTTGTTCCAGCAGCAGCCGCTTGTCGACTTTACCCCGTGACGTCAGGGGAATGTGGTCCAGAGCGATGATCAACGAAGGTACGCAATAGTAGGCGAGGCGCTCCTCGCAGAAACGTCTCGCCTCTTCGACATCGGTGGACGCGGGGCTGACGAAGGCAACCAGATGACGACTGTCGAGTTTCAGCGTGACCGCCCTCTCGCAGGAGGCGCACGACTCCAGCACCGCGGACACGCTATCGAGTTCAACCCGAAAGCCCCGCACCTTGACTTGATCATCGACGCGCCCCAAGTGTTCGAGCTCGCCATCTTCTGTCCAGCGTCCCAGGTCGCGAGTGCGAAACATCATCCGGTTCTCACCGAGAAAGGGATCGGGGCGATAACGTTCGGCAGTGAGAGCGGTATTCCCCAGGTATCCGGCCGTCACGCAATCCCCGCCAGCCCACATCTCCCCTTGCACCCCTGTGGCACAAGGTCGACCGTTTTCATCGAGTACGTACACCGTGTTATTGGGCGTGGGTTTGCCGATGGTCAGGGCCTTACCGGTCTGGTAGCGCTGCATGGTGTTGACGATGGTGGTTTCGGTCGGTCCGCAGGCATTGAAAAAAATGCAGAACGAAGACCAGCGATCGGCCAGGGGCTGTGGACACGGCTCACCGGCAACGGCAACGACCTTGACCTGCTGGCAACGTGCCGGATCGAGTGTGCCGAGAATCGACGGCGTGGCGATCAGTACATCGCATTGTTCGGCAGTCTGAGCAATGTCTTTGCCACGGATCATTAACGTCGCGCCATGGGCCAGGCAACCCAAAATCTCCCAGGCGGCCATATCGAAGGCGATGTTTAGAATCTGCCCGACCTTGAGCCCAGGCTTCATGCCGAGGTTGCCAGGTTCCGTCAGCAGAATATTGCAGACATTACGCTGGGTAACCCGAACCCCGTTGGGCTGTCCGGTGGTACCGGAGGTGAACAAAAGGAAGCACAGGTGATCCGGGGTCATTAACGGCGTACAGGCCACGTTCAATTCGTCCGATTGCATTGACGCCTCGGACATGAACGTATCAAGGCAAATGCAGTGCTGCGCCGCAGTCAGGGGAATCTGCGACTGCAGGTTCGACAGCGTCAGCACCAAACGTGTGTCGGCAACCTCCATGATGTGGCGCAATTGCGTCGCAGGGGTGATCCCCACGTGCTGGGGAATGTAGGCCGCACCTGCTTTCAACGCAGCCAACATGCCTACCAGCATGGGGATCGACCGTTCCACGAACAAGGCAACGTGATCACCTGGATTGACGCCTTCCTTTATCAACAAGGCAGCCAGTCGATTGGCCTGTCTGTTCAATTCTCGGTAGGTGATGGATTCACCCAGGCAATGGGCCGCAACACCTTGTGGGTTGGTCACGGCTTGCGCTTCGATTGCATGATGAATCAAGGAGAACGCTGGCTTGATCGTCGGTCCACAAGCAAAAGGCTGCCAAAGCTCCTGATCGACTGCGGACACAGGCATCGCACAATAGGCTAATGCTGGTTTGAGGGTGATTGCGTGCTCTTGCATGAAAAAAGTCTCAACGGGCTCAATGTGTAAGCTCAAGGCCGGCTGAACTGAGTGCCGGTTGCGCTTGTTATGAGGGTTGAGCCACGACGCTTGATGCCGTTACATGGATTACAACCAGATAGGAACAGTCCTACAGAAAGTGGACCGTGGGATTTTCTTTTCCAGTAGAGGGAATAACCTGCAGTAGCCGGCGTCTTCCTTGTCAATGCCGCCCTTCACTGACTCAAGACACACCCTTCCCCATGAACGATATCGACGAACAACTCAGAGAAATCATTCCCAGGCTGCGGCGTTTCGCGGTGTCGCTGACGCGCAATCCCAGCGCTGCCGACGATCTGGTGCAGTCGAGCCTGGAGCGCGCCCTGTCGAGTTGGGGCGACAAACGCCCCGAGGGCGACTTGCGCGCCTGGCTGTTTTCAATCCTTTATCGCCAGTTTCTGGATGCCCACCGCCGTTCCCGGCGCTATGCGCGGATGCTCGAATTCTTTACCGGGCGTGACGACGCACAACCATCGGTCGAGCGCACGGTGATTGCCCAATCGACACTGCAAGCCTTCGATCAGCTCACCACCGAACAGCGCGCGCTGCTGCTCTGGGTGTCGGTGGAAGGTTTGAGTTATAAAGAGGTCGCCGCGATTCTCAACGTCCCTACCGGCACCGTGATGTCCCGCCTGTCCCGCGCACGCCAGGCCTTGCGCCAGCTCAGCGACGGCGAAATCACCAGCCCTTCTCTGCGGATACTCAAATGATCAGCATGCCCCCGAGCGAGCGTGACCTGCACGCCTACGTCGATCACCAGCTCAACGACGCCGACCGACACCTGATGGAAACCTATCTGGCCAGTCACCCTGAAGTGGCCGTGCAAGTGCGCGCCTGGCAGCAGGATGCTCAACAATTGCGCGCCGCCCTGAGCGGCACGCTGCAACTCCCCGTCAATCAGGACCTCGACCCGGCGCTGATTCGCCAGCGCCTAAAACACCAGTCCCGTCGTCATCTGGCCAGCGCGGCGGTGCTGTTGATCGCTGTTGCCGTGGGTGGATTGAGCGGCTGGCAAGCGCGCGAGATGACCCTGGCCAGCGCCCCCGCGCCAATGGCCGATGCCATGCAGGCTTATCGCCTGATCGCCCAGCAAGGCATCCTGCCGGCGGACTACAAAGCCGTCGCCGACGGCGACATGCAAGGTTGGCTCGACCGTTATTTCACCCAGGCCCATCGCCTGCCTGACTTGTCGAGCTCAGGCTTCAAGCCAGTCAGCGGCCGTTTGCTCAGTACCGAACAAGGGCCGGCGGCCATGGTGGTTTACGAGGATCAGGGCGGGCACAAGATCAGCTTCTACGTGCGCCCACCGGGGCCGAAAAACAATTTGCTGCCACGAGGCAGTCGCAGCGACGGCGAGTTGCAGGCCGAGTACTGGTCCGGCGGCGGCTACAACTATGCGATGGTCAGCCCGAGCGACACGCCAGCGGCGCAGATGCTCAAGAAAACGGTGCAGTTCTGATTCGTTTCAGGAGGGTGTAAAACGCGGCGTCCGTCGACATGACTGGAAGGGAAATTCCCCAACTGGTTACACTACGCCGCCGCTGCTCGGGGAGCCGGCCTGACGATTTCGGGGTGACATGACCATGGCCGCTCGACCGCCTGACCGTTCGCGACTCACACCGCGCTTGCCTTCCTTGCGCGGCCTCTTCGGCAAGTCGCTCGCGGCCCCTGCCTGCGGGATGGCGGCAGGTAAAGCCGTCCACGATTACTTTCGGCAAAAGGCCCATGCCCAGGGTTATACCCTCAGCCATAGCCAGCAGCGAGTGATCGACTGCATGGCACAGCACGCCACGGCGCTGCTGGGTGCGTCGGCGAAAACGCCGCCCGGTCTTTACTTGCATGGTGCGGTCGGGCGCGGCAAGAGCTGGTTGCTCGACGGTTTCTTCCAGGCGATCCCTCTCGAGGCAAAACAGCGCCTGCACTTCCATGAGTTTTTTGCGCAATTGCACCAGGGCATGTTCATCCATCGCGATCAGCCCGATGCGCTGGCATCCACCCTCGATGAGCTGCTGAACGATTGCCGGGTGTTGTGTTTCGACGAGTTTCACGTCCATGACATCGGTGATGCGATGCTCATCACGCGCCTGTTCAAGGCACTGTTTCGTCGCGGCATCCTGTTGCTGGTGACGTCCAACTACCCGCCGGAAGGCTTGTTGCCCAACCCGCTCTACCATGCGCGTTTCAAACCGGTCATCGACCTGATCCACGCCCGCATGCACGTGATGGAAGTCGGCGGCCCGCATGACTACCGCAGTCAGGTGCGAACGCACGCGCAACAGGTGTTCACCCAGGGCCGGTATGTCTGGCCGGGCAGCGTCGCGCAACGTCAGGCGTTGAACCTGCCCGAACGCAACCCCACGCCATTGCAACTAGCGGTCGGCACCCGCCACCTGCAAGCGCAGCACTGCGCAGAACGGACCATCGCGTTCACCTTTGGCGACCTGTGCGAACACCCTACCGCCGTCATGGATTATCTGGAGCTGTGCCGGCGCTTCGATCACTGGATCATCGACGAACTGCCCAACCTGGCCGACTGTTCGATCGCCGCGCAGCAGCGTTTCATCAATTTGATCGACGTTTTATACGATCAGGACAAGCACCTGACATTGCTCGGCCTGCAATCACTGCGCGAAAACCTGGGCGGCGATGCCATCGATCTGGCCCGCACGCGTAGCCGTCTGGGGCAGTTGCTGGAAGTGCGCGCAACGGCCTGACAAGCGCGCCCCCTTTACCGTTATCATGTCGCCCATTTCCGGGCCCCTGCGCCTTCACTTGATCAAAAGCGAACCCGCTCATGGATACCCTCGCCCAACTGCGCGCCGGCCAACTGACTGGCATCACCCGCCTGGACCTGGCCTGCGGCCTGACAGAGTTCCCCCGGGAAATCTTCGACCTGGCGGACTCGCTGGAAGTGCTCAACCTCAGCGGCAACGCCCTGAGCAGCCTGCCCGATGACCTCCATCGCCTGACCCGTTTACGCGTGCTGTTCTGCTCGGACAACTTGTTCACCGAGCTGCCTGCGTGCCTGGGCCAATGCGCCGCGCTGACGATGATCGGCTTCAAGGCCAATGCCATCGAAACGGTCCCGGCCGCCGCGCTGCCACCGTTGCTGCGCTGGTTGATCCTGACCGACAACCGCATCACCGAACTGCCAATGGAACTGGGCGAGCGGCCCTACCTGCAAAAACTCATGCTCGCCGGTAACCGCTTGCAGCGCCTGCCGCGAAGCTTGAGCCAGTGCCATCGGCTCGAACTGATCCGCATCGCCGCCAATCAGCTCAGCGAACTTCCCGAATGGCTGCTGACCTTGCCCAGCCTGACCTGGCTGGCGTACGCCGGTAACCCCCTGGAAACCGAAGCCGATGCGGCTGCGCTGCAAGCCACGCCGCTTATCCAGTGGGACCAATTGCGTCTGGAACAGTTGCTGGGCGAAGGCGCTTCGGGGGTGATTCATCGGGCGACCTGGAGCCCGGAGGGGCATCCGCAGACATCGGTCGCGGTGAAGCTCTACAAGGGCGAAATGACCAGCGATGGTTCACCGCTGCACGAAATGAACGCCTGCATCACCGCAGGCCTTCACCCCAACCTGATCCAGGTCAAAGGCCGAATCGTCGGTCATCCCGAGCAGCAGGCCGGGCTGGTGATGCAACTGATTGACCCGAGTTATCGCAACCTGGCCGCGCTGCCAAGCCTGGCGTCCTGCACCCGCGACATCTACACCGAAAACACCCGTTTCAGCGCGCGCGTGGCCTTACGCATTGCCCATGGCATTGCTTCGGCGGCCAGGCATTTGCACCGCCAAGGCATCACCCACGGCGACCTCTATGGCCACAACATCCTGTGGAACGAGCACGGCGATTGCCTGCTGGGCGATTTTGGCGCCGCGTCTTTCCACGCGACGGTGGACAGCCATGAAAGCCGGGCGCTGCAGCGCATCGAGGTGCGGGCATTTGGTGTGTTGCTGGGGGAACTGCTGGAACGCATCGACTCGGGGTTGAGCAATATCGCGCGCGAGGAGCTGCAAGTGTTGCAGGAGCGCTGCTGTCAGCCAGAGGTGCTGAAGCGACCGGGGTTCAGCGAGATTGTGCGGGAGCTGCAGGATCGGTGACCGCTTCACGGTCATTCGTCGCAACGCCGCCCGGAGCAGGCTCACTCCTACATTGGATCTGTGTATGACGGAGATCCAATGTAGGAGTGAGCCTGCTCGCGATAGCGGTATTACTGAAGAGTCAAATTACCCAGCCAGACCCACAAACATATCCTGTACATCATCATGGTTGTCGAGGCCTTCCAGGAACGCTTCGACTTCAGCCATTTGTTCATCGCTCAATCCGCTGACCGGGTTCTTCGGCTGATAGCCCAGTTTCGCCGACAACACCGTGAAACCTTGCTCCGGCAGGGCTTTTTGCACCGAGTCGAGGTCCGCAGGTTCGGTCAGGAACAGGGTCGTGCCCTCTTCTTCACCTGGCTCAAAGTCCTGGGCACCGGCTTCAATCGCCGCCATTTCAGGGTCGGCGTCCGGGCTGTCCGGGGACGCCTCGATCATGCCGACATGGTTGAAGTCCCACGCCACAGAGCCGGAAGCACCCAGTTGGCCCTTACGGAACGCCACGCGGATTTCCGCCACGGTGCGGTTGATGTTGTCGGTCACGCATTCAACGATCAGCGGCACCTGGTGCGGGGCGAAGCCTTCGTAAGTCACGCGATGGTATTGCACGGTTTCGCCCAACAGGCCCGCGCCTTTCTTGATCGCGCGATCGAGGGTTTCCTTGGGCATCGAGGCTTTCTTGGCCTGTTCAACCACAAGTCGCAGATGTGCGTTGGTGGCGGTATCGGCACCGTTGCGCGCAGCAATGGTGATTTCTTTCACCAGTTTGCCGAAAATCTTGCCTTTGGCGTTGGATGCCGCTTCTTTGTGTTTAACCTTCCACTGTGCGCCCATTACTCACTCTCTTGATCTGTGGCGCCGAGACATCTATTGGCCGACGCGTTGTGCAAGTTTATACGGCCTAAAGTTGGCAATCGACCAAAAAATGCGGACTGATTTAGCGCCCTCGCCGATCGACATATTCACCAGCACTCGTAGGACGATTCTGAAATGCCGATTTGCGGTGACCATTGAGGGGCTTGGTTTCGTACCCTTCGCGTCCCATTCCATGGCAGAAGCGTGTTCAATGCACAACGACAAGGAAAGTCTCTACACCCTGACCCTCCTCAAAAGCGGATTGCGCCTGCAGGTGTTGCAGTTCAGTGGCGCTGAAGGCCTGAACCAGCCCTATCGGTTCAGCATTGAAATGATCAGCCTGGCACCGGCGATCAACCTCGACCGGCTGCTGCAACAACCGGCTTATCTGAACTTGGGCGATCACAGCGGCATTCACGGCATTGTTCACAGCGCCAGCCTTGAACATCGCGGCCCGCATCGCATTGGCTATCACCTTGTCCTGGTGCCCTACCTGCAAAACCTCGACCGTCACTGCTCACGTCGGGTGTTCGATCGCCTCAGTGTGCCGGCGATCCTGCATCGGTTGTTCCAGGAACATGCACTGCCCGAGACCAGCTATCGCCTGGATCTGGCAACCGGGCACTACCCACCCCGACCTTTTTGCATTCAGTACGAAGAGACCGACCTGGCACTGCTGCAGCGACTTTGCGAAGAAGAAGGCATCCACTATCACTTCGAACATCGGCACGACGGGCATGTGTTGGTGCTGGCCGATGACACTCAGAAATTTCCGCAGGAACCGCTGCGGCTGCCCTTCCAGGACACTTCGATTGAGCAGATTTCTGCGCCGGTAATCCATGAGCTGTTCCAGCGTCATGGCGCGCGCGCCCAACCTGAACGCCGCATTGTCCACAACCTCGGCACTCAGGCAATCGATGACGGCGCGGCCAACCACGCCATTGCAGCCACATCCCCTTCAACTGCTCGTCCGTCCCCCGAGCAGGCGCACTGTGAGCAGCTCAGTCGGCGGTTGCTGGAGCGAATGCGCTGCCACCATCAGCAGATTGAAGGCCGATGCAATGAATCCGACTTGCGCAGTGGAAGCATCGTACAAGTGACGGGGCATCCACTGGCGGGCTTCAACGATCAGTGGCTGATCACAGAAGTCCGGCACCAGGGACAGCAGCCTTCAATCCTTGCCGATCAACGTCCACGGCGCTACAGCAATCAATTCACCGCGATTCCCTGGTCAACGGAATTCAGGCCCCCGCGCACACAGCCCCGGCCGAGCATTCCGGGGTATCAGACGGCGCGCGTGCTAGGGCCGATCGGGCAGCCGGCGCAGCTGGATGACCAAGGCCGGATACACGTCAGGTTATGGCCAACGCTCGAAGACGACGGGGACGAATCAGCCGGCCTGTGGCTGCCTGTAGCCCTCACCCTGCCGGACGGCCGGAGGGATCCGCACTGGCTGCCAATCGCGGGCACCGAGGTGCTCATCAGTTTTCTCGACAGCGACCCGGATCGCCCGGTGTTGTGCGCCACCGCTGGCCGCCCGCCCAAACCGGGTGCCGCTTATCGACCACGCAGCGACGGGCGTTTACTGCTCGATTGGCTGATCCGTCGCTAAAGCCCTCAACCCTTGTCCGCTTTGCCGGCCGCCGCCGCCAATTTGGCCAGGCGCACGTCCAGATGCCGTGGTCGGCGACCGTGATCTTCAGCGCGCTCCTTGCGGCGGATGGCGTTGCGCACCATCAGGGAACCGAGGTAACGGATCGGCTCCGGCGGGAAGAACCCCAGCGGGCCGTTCACCAATGGCGAACGAGTCCAGGCGTTGTCCAGCCCAAGGACCATCGAGGCAAGAATCTGCCCGCCCATGTGACACGGACCAACGCCGCTGCCGGAATACCCGAACCCGTAGAACACATTCCCGCTGGCGCTCATCTGGCCAAAGAACGGCAAACCGGTGACCGAGCGATCCGAGGGACCATTCCAGGTGGCCTCGACCTTGACCCCGGCAAACGCCGGAAAGAACTCACTCAAGCTGTCCTTCAACAACCCGGCGTACGGTGACGGCTGATCGAACACCGGCAGCATTCGCCCGCCGTAGGCAAACGTATTGCCGCCCTTGCCGAGCATGATTCGCCCGTCCGGGGTGTTGTGGTAGTAGTGCACGAAAATCCGCGAATCGAGGACGGTGACACCGCTGGTCAGGCCGATTTCATTGAGCAGATCAGGCCGCGGTTCAGTGATCAACATGTCGCTGGAAACAATCGCCACGCTGCGTTCGAACTGTGGGAACGCCCGGGCCATCCACGCGTTCATCGCCAGCACTACCCGATCCGCGCAGACCGTTCCTTTCGGCGTTTCCACCCCTGCCGGCGTGCCCTCCTCCAGCCCGGTCATCGCGGTGTTTTCGTGAATTCTCACGCCCAATTGCAACGCCACCCTGCGCAAGCCGCGCACCAGTTTGCCCGGCTGCACACTGGCGGCGGCCGGCGAAAACCAGCCCTCCAAGTGCTTTCGGGAACCGGCCATGCGTTGCACGTCGGCGACCGGCCGTTGGGTGAACGAGTTGATGCCGTTGCGCGCCAGCGCGGCAATCACCGCATCGGTCGAGCCGCACTGGGCGTGATTGGTCGCGGTATAGAGCGTGCCATCGAGGCGGAAATCGGCGTCCACGCCGTACTGCTCGCAGAAGGTGCCAATCGCGTAAATGCTGCGCTCGGATTCCTTGACCAGGCGCACCGCCTCTTCGACGCCAAACAACCGCTCCAGCGTGAAGTACTTGGCCGACCACGACAACGCACAACCGCCGTTGCGGCCACTGGCGCCGGCACCGCAAATGTCCGCTTCGATCAGCACCACATCGAGTTCCGGGTTCTGCTCCTTGAGCATGATCGCAGTCCACAACCCGGTGTAGCCGCCACCGACAATGCACACATCCGCGCGGGTGTTGCCCTCCAGCGCCGGGCAGGTGTCGGACGTATCAGCCTTTAAGGCTTGGTCCAGCCAAAAGGGTCTCATGGGAAAATCTCCAGTCAGATACCCACACGCAAGCCTGCCGCCAGCGCAGCAGGCTGCAAGGGACAGGGTTCAGGTACGCAGGGGTTTGATGGCCATCGCCCGATTGGGCACGAACGGGTAATTGGCACGCAGGCCAGCCGGGCGGCTGTTCCAGTGGGGGATCAACACCAGGGCCGAGAACAACGCGCAGCCGGCGAAGACAATGAACACCGTGACCGAGTCGAAGTAGCCTGGCAGCAACCCGCCGAGAATTGCCCCGACCGAACCGCAACCGTTGACGAAACCTGCCGCCGTCGCGCCTGCCTTGGCGGTGCCGAAATCAATCGCCGCCGCGCCGCTGATCATCGAGTCCGGCCCGTACAGGGTCAGGCCCATGACAAACAGCAAGGCCACCACCAGCAAGACACTGCCGGTATGCAGGGCGCCCATGAACAAGGCGAGAGACACGGTCAGCGCCAACAGACTGATCACGCAGGCCGGCATGCGGCGAGCGCCGAACAGTTTGTCCGAGGCCAGCCCCAGCAGAATCGGCCCGAGCAATCCGGCCAGTTCGAACGCAGTCGGAATTATCGCCGCGCCGACCTTGCCCACCGTCGGCATCTGTTCGAAAACGATCACCGGGCCCCACAACAGAATGGCGTAACGCGCCGGCTTCAGCAGAAAGTACGCCAGACCCAACACCAGCACCGTGCGGTTGCGCAGGATTTCCTTCAGGGGTTGCAGAACGCTGATCCTGCTTTGGGCGTCAGCCTCTTCAGCCGTCAACTCAGGTTCGATGTCCACCGCCGGCAGACCGACGTCTTGCGGTTTGTTGCGTTGAAAAATAAAAAACAGCACGGCGACCAGCCCAACCATCGCCGCACTGGAAATGAACGCCGCATGCCAGGTGCCGATGAGCGTGTAGGCCCACCAACCGGCAAACGGCGAGGCCACCAACCCGCCAAAGGCGTAGCAGGAGCTCCACAACCCAAGCACCCTTCCGCGCTGCTGTGCAGGGAAGAAACTGCCGATGTTCTTGCACAGCCCCGACCAACCGGTGGACTGCGCCAGGCCTTGAATCAACATGCAGGTGGCGAAGATCGGCAGAGTCGCGAAGCTGCCCATCACCAGCGCAGCCGCCGCCGAAATCAGTAACCCGCCAAGCACCACGACCCGGGGACCAAAGCGGTCGGCAAGCAGGCCCCAGGTGAATTGCCCGAGGGCATACGCCGCCAGGTAGATCGCGTCGAGGTTGGCCATGGCCATTTTGTCGAGCATGAAGGTGGGGTCTTCGGCGATCCCCAGTTTTGCCACGGAAAACGCTTTGCGGGTGAAGTAGAAAGCAGCGTAGGCGAGCCAGGTGATCGCGAAGATCTGCACGCGCCAACGCTTGATGGTGCCGATGTGATTATTCATTGTGGTTCTGACCTCAGGGTGTGAGTGTGCCGGCAGAATTTGGAAGAAAACGCCTGTGTTTTTATTGTTGAGCACTGCGGTATCGCGGATTCCCTGTAGCGATACCGGTCAGATGAGTCCTGCTGTTACACGCACAGGCTCATGGCCACCGATGCTGATCGACTGAGCAGTCACGGGGTTGAAACGGATAGAAACAATTACTGAATAATAAGTGAAATCGATTTATCGTATTTCCAAAATAAGCTCAGCTTGTTACTGGAGGTTTTCGATGTCGGTTTCCCACGCCCAGCTCAAAGCCTTCCACGCCGTGGCCGTCCACGGAAGCTTTACCAAAGCCGCCGAACGGCTCTTTCTCACACAACCGGCCATTTCCGACCAGGTGCGCAAACTTGAAGAGCGATTTGCTGTGTTGCTGTTCCACCGCAACAAACGCTCGGTGCGCCTGACCGACCTGGGCGAACGCTTGTTGAGCATCACCCAGCGGTTGTTCGTCATTGAAGCCGAGGCGCAGGAGTTGCTTCACGACTCCCAGGCGTTGAAGACCGGCAGCCTGATCCTCGCGGTGGATGCGCCGGTGCATGTGCTGCCGCAGATCGCAAGGTTTTGCGAACGCTTCCCCGGCATTAGCGTAAAGATTGAAACCGGCAATACCGATGAGTCGCTGTTTCGCCTGTTCAACTATCAGGCCGACCTGGCGCTGCTGGGGCGGGATGTCAGTGATGAGCGGCTGATCTCGTTGCCCCTGCGCAATGACCCGATGGTGGCGTTTGTCTCACGCAATCACCCGTGGGCCGATCGCGAGTCGATTTGCCTCGCGGACCTGGACGACACACCGTTGGTGCTACGGGAAATCGGCTCGGTGACCCGCCAGACACTGGAAGAGGAAATGGCCCGCGCCGGGTACCGCATTCGCCCGGCGATTCAGGTTGAAGGTCGCGAAGCGGCGCGCGAAGCGGTGGTCGTGGGGATTGGGGTTGGCGTGGTGTCGGCCGCCGAGTTCGGTGCCGACTCAAGGGTTTGCGCGTTGCCGATTACCGATTGCACGCGGCGTCTGACGGAGACGCTGGTGTGCTTGCGCGAGCAGAGTTCGCGGCGGGTCGTGGCGACGTTTCTGGAGATGGTTCGCGAGAGTCTGGTGTAGGCAGGTCAGGCCCCATCGCGGGCAAGCCCGGCTCCCACAGGGATTTGAGTCGATCACAGAAGCCGATTCCACCGCGCATCCTGTGGGAGCGGGCTTGCCCGCGATAGCCGCGCCGCGGTCTAACTGACAGGCGCCAACCCGAAAAACGCCTGAATCAAGCGCAAATCCCGCCGCCGCTCCATGCACCCGATCATGTGCCGGTTCACCAGCCCCTCGCCGATGATCGGCACTGCCGCCACCCGTGGGTCATGGCTGACTTCCACCGACGACACCACACCGACCCCCAACTCGGCGGCCACGGCTTCGGTCACCGCTTCACGACTGTCCAGCTCCAGCAACACCCGTGGATTGACCTTCGCCGTCGCACACGCGTCATCGAACGTGCGTCGCGTAATCGAACTCGGCTCACGCAACACCATGATCACCTGATCCAGCTCCTTGAGCTTGACGCTGGGTGCCTTGGCCCACGGATGATTTTGCGGCACCAACGCGCAAATTCGCGATTCATTCAACGCTTGCAAATGCAGGCCTTTGCGCGGTTCAACCTCGGTCAGTACTGCCACGTCGGCATGCTCGGACAATAACGCCGCCAGGGTTTCCTGAGCATTGCCCAGCCGCAGGTTCACGGTGATCCCCGGATAGCGTGCGCGCAGACTGGCCAGCATCGGCATCACCATGTGCGGGCCGTCCGCTGCCACTTCCAGGCGCCCGGTCAGCAACTGCCGATTCGCTTCGAGCATCACTTGCGCCTCTTCCGCCAGGCCAAACATGGCCCGGGTGATCGCCGCCAGTTTGGTGCCCTCCTCCGTCAGTTCCACTCGACGAGCGGTACGTCGCAACAAGGTGATCTGGTAATGCTCCTCCAGGGCCTTGATGTGCCCGGTCACCGCCGGCTGACTGATGAACAACCGCGCGGCAGCACGGGTGAAGCTGCCTTCACGGGCCACCGCATCAAAGGCCCGAAGCTGGAACAGGTTCATGAATAACTCTCACTGATGGCTGGCATAACAACAAACAATTTGATTGATACAACCGCAAATTGCAATTTATGTCCCGTAGCTTCATCCCATCGAATGCGAGGACACGAGAATGAGTACTGCCGAACCCATCCTGCTCACCCCCGGCCCACTGACCACATCGGCCCGCACCCGTCAGGCGATGATGGTCGACTGGGGTTCATGGGATGACCGCTTCAATCAACTGACCGCCAGCCTGTGTGAACAACTGCTGGCAATCATCAACGGCGGCGACAGCCACCATTGCGTGCCCCTGCAAGGCAGCGGCACCTTTGCTGTCGAGGCCGCGATCGGCACGCTGGTGCCTCGTGACGGCAAGGTGCTGGTGCTGATCAACGGCGCCTACGGCAAACGCCTGGCGAAAATCTGCGAAGTGCTCGGCCGCGCCTTCAGCACCTTCGAAACCGCTGAAGACGAACCCACCACCGCCGCCGACGTCGACCGCCTGCTGCACGCCGACACCAGCATTACGCACGTCGCCCTGATTCACTGCGAAACCAGCACTGGCATCCTCAACCCGCTGCCGGAAATCGCCCACGTCATTGCGCAACACGGCAAACGCCTGATCATCGACGCCATGAGTTCGTTCGGCGCCCTGCCGGTTGACGCCCAACAGGTGCCATTCGATGCGCTGATCGCCGCTTCAGGCAAATGCCTGGAAGGCGTGCCGGGCATGGGTTTTGTCTTCGCCCGCAAAGAGTCCCTGGCCAACGCCGCCGGCAACTCGCACTCGCTGGCGATGGACCTTTACGACCAGCACACCTACATGGCCAAGACCGGTCAATGGCGCTTCACCCCGCCGACCCACGTGGTCGCGGCGCTGCACGAAGCGTTGCTGCAATACAACGAAGAAGGTGGCTTACCGGCGCGGCATCAACGCTACGCCAACAACTGCCAGGTGCTGCTCGATGACATGGCGAAGCTGGGGCTGCGCAGTTTTCTGCCCGCCGCGATCCAGGCACCGATCATCGTCACGTTCCACGCACCGAAAGATCCGCGCTACCAGTTCAAGGAATTCTACGAACGGGTCAAGGCCAAGGGTTTCATCCTCTACCCGGGCAAATTGACCCAGGTTGAAACCTTCCGCGTCGGCTGCATCGGCCACGTCAACCAGGCCGAGATGCACGCGGCCGTGGCGGCCGTCGCCGAAGTGCTGCGCGAGATGGAAGTCCTCGAAATCTGATTCAAAGGCATCTGTAGCAGCTGCCGAGCCTGCGAGGCTGCGTTCGGCTGCGAAGCAGTCGTAAACCCTGTCGACGCGATTCACCTGAAACACCAATGTGGATGGTTTTACGACTGCTTCGCAGCCGAACGCAGCCTCGCTTGGGCTCGACAGCTGCTACAGGGCTCTTCATTCCCCAAATACAGGATTTGAGACATGAACTACGCAAACCCAACCAAGCTGCAAGCCGCCATCCTCGACTGGGCCGGCACCGTCGTAGACTTCGGCTCTTTCGCGCCTACCCAGATTTTTGTCGAAGCCTTCGCCGAATTCGACGTCCAGGTTTCCATCGAAGAAGCCCGTGGACCGATGGGCATGGGCAAGTGGGACCACATCCGCACCCTGTGCGATCAGCCGCAAGTCGCGGAGCGTTATCGCGCCGTGTTCGGCCGCACGCCAACCGACGATGACGTCACCGCCATCTACCAACGCTTCATGCCGCTGCAGATCGAAAAAATCGCCGAGCACTCGGCGTTGATTCCAGGCGCCCTGGACACCATCGCCAACCTGCGCCAGCAAGGGATCAAGATCGGTTCCTGCTCCGGTTACCCGAAACAGGTCATGGACAAAGTGGTCGAACTGGCGGCCACCAATGGTTACGTCGCCGATCACGTGGTGGCCACTGACGAAGTGCCCAACGGCCGCCCTTGGCCGGCTCAAGCCCTGGCCAACGTGATTGCGCTGGGCATCGACGATGTCGCGGCTTGCGTGAAGATCGACGACACCGTGCCGGGCATTCTCGAAGGTCGCCGCGCCGGCATGTGGACCGTGGCGCTGATCTGCTCGGGCAACGCGCTGGGCCTGGACTACGAAGGCTACCGCGCCTTGGGCAGCGATAAACTGGACAGCGAACGCAAGCGCATCCATGCCATGTTCGAAGGCTCGCGCCCGCACTACATGATCGACACCATCACCGATTTGCCAGAAGTCATCGCCGACATCAACAAGCGTCTGGCCAAGGGTGAAATGCCGCAAAACAGCTGATGTTGAAATTTTGCCGCTGATCAAAGCGCCAGTTCTTCGCGGAACGGGCGCTTTTTTTTGGCCAATCACTTGATCCAGAGCGTTGCAACGACAAATAGCCGCAGGCAAATCCATCAAAGCGGATTACAGTAAAGGAACACCGTCGAACAAGAACGGTGGCTTTAGACCAGACCTGTGAGGAACACCGTATGCCCTGGAAGAATTCCGAATCACGCTACAGCACGGTATCGATCACGCTGCATTGGTTGATGCTGGTCTTGCTGGCGCTGGTTTACGCCTCTATCGAGTTTCGCGGGATCTTTCCCAAAGGCAGTGGCGGCCGGACCCTGATCGTCGAATCACACTTCATGCTCGGCCTGACCGTGTTCGTGTTGGTGTGGCTGCGGCTGTTCGCTCGCAGCTTCGGCCCGGCGCCGCAGATCTTCCCCGCCTCGCCTCACTGGCAAACCACGCTGGCCAAGCTGATGCACTGGGCGCTGTACATTTTCATGATCGCCATGCCGATTCTGGGATGGCTGGTGACCAGCGCCAAGGGCAATCAAGTGATGTTTTACGGTTTTGATCTGCCGTTGCTGGTCGCCGAAAACAAGGAATTCGCCAAAGAGCTCCAGGGCTGGCACGAGCTCGGTGGCACTATCGGCTACTGGCTGATTGGCCTGCACGCGGTAGCCGGGATTTATCACCATTACGTGGTGCGGGATAACACCTTGCTGCGCATGATGCCCAAGCGCAACTGAACGCAGCCCTGCTACACAAATCCCCGGCGGCCCTGCAAGCCGCCGGTGTGGATGAAGATCAGCCGCATGCCCTTTTTGAAGCGTCCAGCCTCGACGTTCTGCTTGAGCGTCAGCAGCGCCTTGGCGGTGTACAACGGCTCCAGAGGCACGCCGCCGGCTAGTTCGGTCTGTTCGATGAAGTCGAGTAACGGCTGATCGACTTTGGCAAAACCGCCACGACTGGCGTCCAGCAGCTCATAGTTGTGCAGTCGCAAACCCGCCTCCTGCAGAATGGATTCGACGTTTTGCGCAACGCCGTGATCATCGGGCACTGCCATCGCCCCATACACCTTGCGTTCACCGGCCTCGGCCAGCACCAGACCCGCCAGGGTCGTGCCGGTGCCACAGGCCAGCCACCAGCCGTCGTAATCGCTCCAGCCCAGGTCGTTCAGTCGCTCACAGACCTGGGTCTTGAGTTGCATGCAGCCAAGCGCGCCACGCAGCCCCCCGCCACCTTCGGGCACGGGTTGCAGGTCGGGATACTGTTCTGTCCATGGCAGCCAGAAACCCGGCTCATGGCGCGCTCGATAACMGCCATACCCCAACCAATGCAATTGCATGCCGAACGCCTGCAAATCCGTCACCGTCGGCGTGTCTTGCGCATGCCCGCGCAGCAGCCCGACGGTACGGAAACCGAAGCGTTTGCCTGCAGCAGCCAATGCATGCAGATGGTTGGAGTGCGCACCGCCCAGGCTGATGATGCCGTTGGCACCCGCGAGGTCAGCGGCGTTGAGGTGTTCGATGAGCTTGAACCACTTGTTGCCGCTGATCAGCGGATCGATCTGGTCCAGGCGCAGGATCGCGACCTCGATACCGGCGGCGGTGAGCCAATCGAGATGAAGGGGTTCGAGGGGGGCTTGGGGCAGCCAGTGGCTGGAAGGAAAAAGCATGATGCCGGATCCACGAGAAGATCCGGCATCTTAGCAGCAGCCCTGTGGTGAGAGGGCTTGGCCCCTCACCACAGGTTTGTGTGGATTACAGCTCCGCAGCCAACCGCGAACCCTGGTTGATCGCCCGCTTGGCGTCCAGCTCTGCCGCCACGTCGGCGCCACCGATCAAATGCACGTTCTGGCCAGCCGCGACCAGTCCGTCCTGCAACTCACGCAACGGATCCTGGCCAGCGCAAATCACGATGTTGTCCACCGGCAGCACGTGCGGCTCGCCGGTTTCACCGATGCGGATGTGCAGGCCTTCGTCGTCGATCTTCAAGTACTCGACGCTGTTGAGCATCTGCACTTGCTTGTTCTTCAGACCGGTCCGGTGAATCCAGCCAGTGGTTTTACCCAGGCCGTCGCCGACTTTGGATTTCTTGCGTTGCAGCAGGAACACGTCACGTGCCGGTGCATGTGGCTCAGCCTTGATGCCGGCGACACCACCGCGGGCTTCAAGGTGTGTATCGATGCCCCACTCCTTCCAGAACGCTTCGCGATCCTGACTGGTGGCCACGCCTTGGTGCACCAAAAATTCCGACACGTCGAAACCGATACCGCCGGCGCCAATCACCGCCACACGCTTGCCCACCGGCTTGCGCTCCAGGATCACGTCCAGGTAACTCAGCACCTTGGCGTTTTCAACACCTGGAATCGCCGGCGTTCTTGGCGCGATGCCGGTGGCCAGGATGATCTCGTCATAACCGCCTTCCACCAGTTTCGCCACATCGACACGGGTATTCAGGCACACCTCGACGTWGGTGGTCTGCAGTTTGCGGTTGAAATAGCGGATGGTTTCGTAGAACTCTTCCTTGCCCGGCACACGCTTGGCGATGTTGAACTGACCGCCAATTTCGCTGGCCGAATCGAACAGCGTTACCTGATGACCACGCTCGGCGGCCACGGTCGCGGCGGACAGGCCCGCAGGCCCGGCACCGACAACGGCGATCTTCTTGATCTGCTGCACCGGCACGTAGTTGAGCTCGGTTTCATGGCAAGCGCGTGGGTTGACCAGGCAAGTGGTCAATTTGCCGCCGAAGGTGTGATCCAGGCACGCCTGGTTGCAACCGATGCAGGTGTTGATTTCATCGGCGCGACCTTCAGCGGCCTTGTTGACGAAGTCCGGATCGGCGAGGAACGGCCGCGCCATCGACACCATGTCGGCATCGCCTTCGGCCAGAATCTGCTCGGCCACTTCCGGGGTGTTGATACGGTTGGTGGTGATCAGCGGAATGCTCACCGAGCCGCGCAGCTTGGCGGTCACTTTACTGAACGCCGCGCGCGGTACTTTGGTGGCGATGGTCGGGATCCGCGCTTCGTGCCAGCCGATGCCGGTGTTGATGATGGTCGCGCCGGCCTGTTCGATCGCCTTGGCCAGCGTCACGATTTCTTCCCAGGTACTGCCGCCTTCCACGAGGTCGAGCATCGACAGGCGGAAGATAATGATGAAGTTCGGACCGACCGCTTCACGCACCCGGCGCACGATTTCCACCGGCAGGCGCATACGGTTCTCGTAGCTGCCGCCCCAACGGTCGGTGCGGTGGTTGGTGTGGGCGGCGAGGAACTGGTTAATGAAATAACCTTCGGAGCCCATGATCTCGACGCCGTCGTATTCGGCGGTTTGCGCCAGTACCGAACAGGTGACGAAATCGCTGATTTGTTTCTCGATGCCTTCCTCGTCCAGCTCTTTGGGCTTGAACGGGTTGATCGGCGCCTGGATGGCGCTCGGTGCGACCTGTTTCGGGCTGTAGGCATAACGCCCGGCATGAAGGATCTGCATGCAGATCTTGCCGCCCGCCTCGTGCACCGCGCGCGTCACGATCTGGTGCTTGAGCGCTTCTTCCTCGGTGGTCAGCTTGGCGGCACCGGAATACACCCCGCCCTCATCGTTCGGGCCGATACCGCCGGTGACCATCAGGCCAACGCCGCCACGGGCACGTTCGGCAAAGTACGCCGCCATGCGCTCGAATCCACCGGGCTTTTCCTCAAGGCCAGTGTGCATCGACCCCATCAGGGTACGGTTACGCAGCGTGGTAAAACCCAGGTCCAGCGGGGCCAACAGGTGCGGGTAGTGAGCGGCGGCCATTTGTAACTCCACATCGAGCGATCACGGAAAAAGTGCAGGAGCTCTTTGGCTCCCGTCAGTCATGGTGGACAGACTAAGAGTCGAACCACTACCGCTCAATGACCGAAACTGACAACTTAATGATCGAAATGTGCAGCACCCCATGACTAATCTCGCAATGCCGCTTTACTTCGCAAGTGCATGAATGACCAGGAGCGGGCTCAATCCACTTCAATTATCAGGACAGGTTTTCAAGCAACTCCAGCGCCTGATCAAAATCGAAGCGCTCCGCTTGCCGGACAACCCGAAGCAGCTGCTCGGTCATCCGCGGGTCTGAAACCAGCCCCTGCAGTTTGAGCAAGGCCGTCAGCGCCTGGGTGTCGCTCTCGGCCAGCAGCGACCGGACTTGGGCCAACTGCGCATGCCATTCGCTGCCCGGTGGCGCGATTGATGAGTCTGCGGACGATGTCGGTTCGTCGATCACCGATAATCCTTCCAGCACTGTTGTCAGGCAGCGCTCAACCTCCGCCAGCCGGTCAGCCAGCACCTGCTCCGTTCCATCGCTCGCCCCATCGTTCAGACACGCCTGCTCCAGCGCGGCGGCTGCGTTCGCCACTTCAACGGCACCAATGTTGCCCGCCGTACCGCGTAAGGTATGGGCCAGCCTGACCGTCACCAACGGATCGCCTTGACCTTGGGCAGCCAGGAACTCAGCGCAAAAATCCTGCTGGCTGGAGCGAAACTTGCGCAGCAGGCGCAGGTAGAGCTCGACCTTGCCCATGCAGGTGCCCAGGCCCGCGTTCAAATCAATACCGGGAAGGCTGGCTGGCAGGCTCGTTGCTGACACCGAGGTGGCCGGCGAAACGTCGGCCGACATCGCGCCACGGTCAGCGCGCGGATGTATCCACTTGGCCAACGTGGCGAACATGTCATCAACGTTCAAGGGTTTGGAGATGTGGTCGTTCATGCCGCAGGCCAGCGCCCGCTCACGGTCCCCCATCATGGCGTCTGCCGTCATGGCGATCACCGGCAGATTCGCCCAGCGTGGCTGCTCACGAATCTTGCGGGTCGCGGTATAGCCGTCCATCACCGGCATCTGGCAGTCCATCAACACACCATCGAAGTCTGCATCATGTTCCAGTTGGTCGAGCGCCTCTGCGCCGTGAACGGCCAGGCACAGCTCGATTCCGGCGCTCTCCAGCAGCTCACAGGCCAGCTCGCGGTTCAGCTCATTGTCTTCCACCAACAGCAGTCGCGCGCCACGCAGGCGGGCCATGGCGCCGGCGCTCTGGCCCAATCGCTCACTGGCCCGGGTATCGGCCTGGGGAGTCTTGCCGAGCACCGTACCCAGTGCCTCAAGCAACGTAGACGGCGTCACCGGTTTGGTCAGTACCACCGGCAATTGAATGCCGTGCCGACTGGCTTCCTCGCGGGCCTCCTCGCGACCGAACGCCGTGACCATGATCACCGACGGCGTATGCGCCAGTTTAGCGGCCTGCATCTGCCGCACCGTCTCCACACCGTCCATGCCAGGCATGCGCCAATCCATCAGCACCAGATCATAGGGCAGCGCCTTGGCTTCAGCGTCCACCAGCATGGCCAGTGCGGCCCTGCCACTTTGCGCGACGTCCACCTCCACGCCAAAACTGCGCGCCATGCTGGACAGGATCTCGCGCGCGCTGGCGTTGTCATCGACCACCAGCACACGGCTGCCAAGCAATTCGTCGGCGGTCACCATGCGCCGCAACTGGCTGTCACGCTGCACGCCCAGACTCACCTCGAAATGGAAAGTGGAACCCTGGCCCGGCTCGCTCTCAACCCAAATGCGCCCGCCCATCAACTCCACCAGATGCCGGGAGATGGCCAGGCCCAACCCGGTGCCACCGTACTTGCGGGTGGTGGTGCTATCAGCCTGGCTGAAGGGTTGAAACAGGCGCGAGCATTGTTCGGCGTTCATGCCGATGCCAGTGTCACGTACCCAGAAATGCAACTGCGCCTGCTCTCCCGCAGAGCCCCGCTGCTCTACGCCGAGCACGATCTCACCCTGCTCGGTGAACTTCGTCGCATTGTTGCCCAGGTTGATCAGCACCTGGCCAAGACGCAGCGGGTCGCCGATCAAGGCGGTCGGCAGCTCGGCATCGGTGCTGAACAGCAACTCCAGGCCTTTGTCCTCGGCTTTCAAGCCAATCATGCTCGCAAAGCTGTCGAGCACGGCCTCGAGGTGGAAGGGAATGTGCTCCAGGTGCATCTTGCCGGCCTCGATCCTGGAGAAGTCGAGGATGTCGTTGATGATCACCAACAGGTATTCCGCCGAGCGATGGACCTTTTCGATGTAGTTGCGCTGGCGGTGGTCGAGCTCGGTGCGCAATGCCAGGTAGCTCATGCCGATGATGGCGTTCATCGGCGTGCGGATCTCGTGGCTCATGGTGGCCAGGAAGTTGCTCTTGGCCTGGGTCGCCTCTTCTGCAGCCTCCCGTGCGCGCTGCACCTCGGCCTCGGCGGTCTTGCGGTCGGTGATGTCAAAGTACCAATTGGCCCCCATGCCCCGCTCCCCCAGCGTCATCGTGATGGCCGAAACCAGTACGTCGAAGCGCTCGCCTCCTGCGCGCTGCAGAGTGGTCTCGAAGTTCAGCACTGCACCTTGCGATGCCGCTTCGAGAAAGCGCTGGTGGGCCTGCGGGTCGACCCAGAACTGCGCTGGATCCGTGCCTTCGAGCTCAGCCAGACGAGTCCCGAACAAACTGTCGAACTGCGGATTGCAGTAGGTCGGGCGGCCATCAACGTCCCTGATCTCCATGGCCACCGGGCTGCTGTCGAGTACTGCGCGCAACTGTGCCTCGCTGGCCTTGAGTGCCGCCTGCAGATGACGGCGTTCGCTCACGTCGCGCACCGACGCGCACACGCAGTCTCCGCCCCCTTCCAGGCTCGGCAGATGCGACAGGCTGATCTCTGCCGAGAACAGACTGCCGTCTTTGCGCACGCCTTGCAGGTCGTCCAGGTTGGCCCCCATCTGGCGAGTGGCGCCGTGGGCCATGAAGCCCTTGCGCAATGCCTCGTGGCGCCCGCGACTGGCCAATGGCACCAGGCGATCGATGGTTTCGCCGAGCAGCTCACCGGCGCTATAGCCGAACAGCTGATCCAGCTGGCGATTGGTGCGCAGGATTTGTCCTTCGGCATCCACCACCAGCATGCCGTCCGGCGCCGCTTCGATAATGCCGCGATACCAGGCCTCGGTGGCGCGCAACGCCGATTGCTGGGATTCGAGTGCCTGCGCCTGCTGCTCCAGCTGCAGCGCCTGTTCCGCCATTTCATTGGCCTGGCGCCGGGTTTCCGCCAACAGGGTCTTGACCGCCTGATTACGCTCCAGAATCGCCATGGCCGCGGCCAGGCGCGGGGTGGCTTCCTGCAAGAGCAGCAGTTCACGCTCGCCCAAGAGTTCCAGCCCGGCCAGCTCGAGCACGCCCAACAAACGCTCGCCACGCACAATGGGTTGCAGCAGCAGGCAACGGGCCGGGACCTCGCCAAGCGGCGAGCGCAACCGCCAGTATTGCTCCGGCATCGCCTGAAACTGACGCGGCACGCGATCCACCGCGCACTGCCCCAACAGGCCATCGCCGAACTTGACCTGCGCTTCGGGTGGCCGCTCGGAATCGGTGGCATAACCCCCCATCAGCGCCAGCGTGCCAGAATCCTCCTGCGCGCTGTACAGCACCCCCTGGCCGATTCCGTGCAGGCCGGCCATGCATTGCAAGAACACCTGCGCCAGTTCGGCCGGGGTTTCTGCCTGCTGCAGATCGACCTGCAATTGGGCGGTATGCGCCTTGATCCAGCGCTGACGTTCAAGTTGTTGGGACTCGGTCTGCAATTTGGCGATGGCCCGCGCCAGATCGCCGGTTTCGTTGTTCATTTCGGTGTGGGGAATCGGTTGATCGAGCTGCCCCGCGGCCAATTGGTCTACCGCCACCCGCACCCGGTTGAGCGGATTGCGGATCGACTGGCTGACGACCCAGGACAACAGCAACGCCAGCGACAAGCCACCGAACAACAGGATGTAGGTCAGAAGGGTACTGCGTTCGGCAAACTCGGCAATGTCCTTGGCCGTGTCGCGAATCGAGGCTTCCTTGACCTGGGCGATCGCGTACAAAAGGCCATCGGCCTGCTGGGCCAGTTGCTGGAATTCACTGCTATTGAGCAGCATTAACGCCTTGTTCTGCTGGCCCTGGTCGATCATTACAAAGGCCTGGTCGCTTTGACGCTGCAACTGTTGCAGCAGCAGGTCGAACTCGGAGAGTCGCGCCAGATTCTCCGCGCGCCTGAGGGTCACTTTGGCGTGGGCCACCGCCTGTTGCAGGCGCTCCTGGATCTCGTGCAACTGCTGCAGGGATTCGACGCGAATCTGCGCGCTGTCGGTGCCCACCGCGCGTTGCAGCGCTTGCAGCATATGCGGCAATTGCACACGTGCTTCCTGCAAGTGCTCCATGCCGACCAGTTCCTGCAGATAAAGGTTCTGCATATTTTGCTTCAGCGATTGCTGGGTGCGCAGGCTTTGCACGCCGAGCACCAACACCAACAGCAGCAGCGCTGAAAAACCCAGGATCAGTTTGTGCCGTAGCGCGAGGCGCTCAAGCAGGGTACGCAATCCAGCCATGACTATCCTCGTGGACCTGATGAAATTACTGACAAAGGGGCCATTGCGGGTTCACGGAGTCTGGCCGAGACGCTCCAGGGCCGCCCGCTGGACGGCCATGTCCTGATCGGTATCAGCGAAACGCTCGGCAATGGTCTGGAACTGGTCGAGGCAATCCAGGAAGGCATCACAGATGTCCGGGTCGAAGTGCGTGCCTCGCCCCTGACGAATAATCTCGACCGCCTGCCCGTGGGGCATCCCCGCTTTATAGACCCGACGGCTGATCAACGCGTCATAGACGTCCGCCACCGCCATCAACCGGGCGCTAATCGGGATGTCGTCACCCGCCAGCCCTTGCGGATAGCCACTGCCGTCCCATTTTTCCTGGTGACTGTAGGCAATTTCCTTGGCCAGGCTGAGAAACTCGGCGCGCATGCCGAGCTGGTCCTCGGCATGCTGTATGGCGTCACGCCCCAGCGTAGTATGTGTCTTCATGATCTCGAACTCTTCCTCGGTATAGCGTCCCGGCTTGAGGAGGATATGGTCGGGGATGCCGATCTTGCCGATGTCGTGCAGCGGCGCCGACTTGAACAACAAGGCGACGGTGTCCTCGGTGAGAAAGTGACTGAAGCGCGGATGGTCACGCAGATGCTCCGCCAGCACCTTGATGTAATGCTGGGTCCGCCGGATATGGTTGCCGGTTTCGTTATCGCGCGTCTCGGCCAGTGAAGCCATGGCCTGGATGGCCACATCCTGGATCGCAATCACCTCGAGGGTCCGGCGCGCTACTTCCTTTTCCAGATAGTCGCTGTGATCACGCAGGAAGTCTGCCGCCGCCTTGAGCTTGAGTTGGGTATCCACCCGCGCCAGGACCAGTGCCGGCCGGATCGGTTTGGTGATGTAGTCGACAGCCCCCAGCTCCAGGCCATGGATCTCGTCTTCGGTGGCGGCCATGGCCGTCAGAAAGATGATCGGAATGTCACGGGTACGCGGGTCGCGCTTGAGTTGCTGCGCCACTTCATGGCCGGACAGCCCGGGCATCATCACGTCAAGCAGGATCAGGTCAGGGAGTGTATCGCCTTGTAGTACGCGCAAAGCCTTTTCACCGCTATTGGCGGCCTTGACCCGGTAGCGATCCTTGAGCAGATCCGTCATCAGCATCAGGTTATCGGGCGTGTCATCGACCACCAGCAGGGTCGGCGGACTGTAATGACGCTGTTCGACGCTCATGACGGGGGGCTCCCTTGCCGGAAATAGACATCCCGAGGCAACACTTCCACCGCCGCCCCAGCGCAGGAGAGCTTAGCTGCAGTTCTTCAGGGCTGCCCGGCGTCAAGCCGCGTACAAAGATGCTCGATGACCACGCAAGGCGTTGCGCCAACGTCGTGATGCGCCGCTACTTTCCAACCCGAACATTGCAACGCAGCTTGAGCGAGAGGCCATCACCGCTATCCCAGCAGTGCATGCTTGAGCACCGAATCGGTCGTGGTCTGATAATGACTGGCCAGCAACTCGCAAGCCTTGTCGATGTCTTTGGCCAGCGCCGCCTCCATCAACTGGCGGTGTTCATGGGACACATTACGCGCAGTGTAGGGGCCAGGCAGAACGAATGCCTCTGCGGGCTAAAACACACTTAAGCAGTAAAAACACCCACAGCGATCACTTGCCTCAATTTCGGCGCGATGATCTTTACTAAGGGTCGCTGTACGTTATGTAACTTGGCGGCAGCATGACCAGCACCGATTCCATTCGGCCAAAAAGCGAAGAATTGTCCGGAGAAAAAAGAAAATTGCCCATTAACCCATTGATTCGCTTTATCCTCGATCCAAATCCTGGTGAAAAGCCATGCCCTGAACACGGCTGTTGATTGCTCCCCCATGCGCAAACTTTTGTACCTGACCTTTTCCATGGCCATCGTTGCCACCCTGACAACCTACGCCATGTGGGCCGCGGATCGTCCGGTGGGCCATTACCTGTCGGACCTGCGCATCAACCTGGCCATTGATCAAGGCGAACCCGCCGATCGCGGCAATCTGCTGGGCATCCAGCCTGAGCTGTTCCCTACCGACTATCAAAGCCCCGAACGCTTGCATCGCAAACTCGCGGCCTATCTTCAGAAGGCCCAGGATGAGGGCCTGTTGAATGACAAGACCATCGTCGTGCTGCCTGAACATGTCGGCACCTGGCTGATGGTCAGCGGTGAAAAAGATGAGCTGTACCAGGCCACCACGCTCCAGGAAGCGATGAACTGGCTGGCGGCGAGCAATCCCCTGAAGTTTGTCCGCGCACTGTTCAGTGCCAACGGCGGCAGCCGTCTCGACGACGCTCATTTGCGGATGAAGGCCAAAGGCATGGCCAAGGATTACCAGGCACTGTTCGGGGGGCTGGCGAAAGAGTTTCATGTGACGCTGGTGGCGGGCACCATCGTGCTGCCGGAGCCCAGCATCATTGACGGTACGCTGAAAATCGGACGCGGTGCGCTGTACAACAGCAGCGTGATATTCGGGCGCGACGGCGTGCCGATCGGCCAACCCCAACGCCAGATGCATCCGGTGTTCGAGGAACATGACGACATCAAGGCCAATGACCTGCAGGCACTCAACGTCATCGATACGCCCGCCGGACGCTTGGGTGTGTTGATCGGCAGCGACAGTTGGTACCCGGAAAACTACCGAAAACTCGATGCTCAGGGCGTGCGACTGGTGGCCGTTCCGGCGTACGTTATCGGGCGCGACACTTGGGATAAACCGTGGCGGGGATACCGAGGGTTGCCGACACCCGAATCCGTCACCCTCAAGGCCGGCGAACTGAGCGAAGGTCAAGCCTGGCATCGCCTGACACTGACAAGCCAATCGCCTTCCAGCCAGGCCATTGCCGGGATGAGCGTGTTCCTGCGCGGCCAGTTCTGGGACAGGGGCAGCGCCGGGCAAAGCTTTCTCAGCAACAACGGTCAACAGTTCGCCGACGGCAATGCCCGCGGCGCGCGGTTGTTGAACCTCTGGTTGTAACCCATGAAACCGCAGCCGATGCGCCTCGGGGATTTGTCGGTGGGCTTCGTCCATAGCCTGGCCGATGCCGTGCACAACCATGGCGTAGATCCTCAACCGTTGCTCGATCAATACGGACTGGATGCGGCCCGACTGGCGGAGCCCGGTGCCCGGCTGTCGATCCCGCGTTACATGCGCCTGGGCCACAGTGCAATTCAACTGACGGATGACCCGGCTCTGGGTTTGCGCATGGGCCAGCTCAGTCGCCTGAGCCAGGCGGGTCTGGCCGGGGTCACGGCCGCCCAGGCGCCTACCGTTCGAGAAGCCGCGCGCTGCCTGATTCGCTTCGAAGCCTTGTACGGCTCTAACTATCGCGGCCAGTCGAGTTTTCATGAAGACGCTCAGGGTGCATGGCTGCGCTTCTATTCCATCACCCCCTACAACGCCTACAACCGCTTCGTGGTGGATTCGATCATCGCCGGCTGGTTGCAGCAGTTGTCCAGCCTGAGCCCTGCCCCGCTGCGCGCAGAGCGCATAGAAATCGAATTCGATGCTCCGGATTACCGCGAAGCGTATGGCCTGCTGGGCGACTGTCCGATCCAGTTTGGCGCCGAGCACAACCAACTGCGCCTGAGCCTGCCCAGCCTCGCCCAACGCAACCCGCAGCATTGCCCGAGTACCTGGCGGCATTTACTGCAACTCTGTGAACGGGAACTGGAACAACTGACCCGCACCCGCAGCCTGCGTGAACGCATCACTCAGTTACTGGGGCCGTTGCTCAATGGTGGTCGGGAACCCGACCTGGAAGAAGTGGCGGCACGCCTGAAGCTGCCCACCTGGACCTTGCGCCGCAAACTCGCCGAGGAAGGCACGCAATTTCGCGCAATTCTCAACGACACGCGTCGCGACCTGGCCATGACCTACATTCGCGATACTGAACTGGCGTTCGGAGAAATCGCTTATCTGCTGGGTTTCGCTTCAGCTGAAGCCTTCCAGCGGGCCTTCAAACGCTGGAATGGTCAGACCCCTGGCGAGTTTCGCCGCAGTCATCGCCAATCCGCTTGACGCTTACAGCTCGGTAGCGTCTTCGGCGGGTTCCAGCGGATCCAGTTCAAACGCCTGGTACTCGAGCAGCTCTTCTTGATAATCGTCCATTTTTGAATCCCCCAGTGCTCGCTTGAAAAATGCCTGAATAAATGACCAACACCCTGAGCATAAAGTGCCCCCGTGAAAGAAAAATGACGCAGGTGCACCGCTCAGCGGCTACTCAATAAAACGTAGCAGGCGGTCAGGAATTTATCACAGGTTTTTTTCGATACAGGCTGTAGGACTACGGCCCGGCTGACGCAGATCAACGTTAAGCGCCTACGGGATCGATGTCGTCTGACCCGACCCCGTAGATAAACGCTTAATGACCAGAGATGGGCATGGCCGGAATCGGCTCGCTAGGTGGCGGCAGGTCCGACTGTGGTGGCGGCGTGACAGCTTCTGCGGTCGGTGCCGGTTCGCTGTTTTGTGCCGGGGTAATCGGAGCGGTTTCGACCGGCGGTGCAACAGGTTCAGAGGCCGTAGGGGCCGGTGCAGGCTCAGCAGCCGGTGCTGGCGCTGGCGTCGGTTCCGCAGGCGTTGGCGCTAACGCTGCAGGCGCCGCTTTGGCTTCAGGCACGCCCAGGTCAGTCTTCGGTTTCTCGACGATGTGTGCGGCTTTCTTCGCTTCCGGTGGCAGGAACAATTCGACCAGCGTGAAAAAACGCTCGTAGAATTTGGCCGACGAAACGGTTTCGCTGGCGACCTTGACCATCGAGTCGTCGGACGAGCCGATCGGCATCGACACCGAGCCCAACACACCGACACCGAGGCTGGCGGAGTTATTGGTCTTCTTCAGCGCGTAACGGTCCTGCAGGGCGTTGGCAAACATGGTCGCGTGGTGCCCGTCGCTGCCATCATCGGCACAGACCACACTGAAACTGATCTCCATGTGGGTTTCGCCAGTCTGCTGGAAACTTTTGTGCCCACTGATCAACTTGGGGTCGCTGCTGGTAATGATGTAACCCTGGCTGAGCAAGGCGCGACGGGCGGCTTCGCAGGTCTGCGCATCGCTCACCGGGTAATTGCGCGAAAAGGTGCCGGAGTCGGAGAAGTTCTCATGCTCATAGATCGCGGCTTTCTTGGACGAGCAGCCGGCAGCAGCAGCGAGCACCAGTGCCAACCCGACGAGGCGCATGGGAATTGATTTAAACATTGAACATCCTGAGGAAAACGGTCCGGGGCGTATTGTGCAACAGATCGATGCTTAGCGGCGTATCGATTAGTGTCTTAAAACAGTTACAAGTGTAAAGACTGCCTTTGACGCAAAAAAGTCGATCCGCATCCACATCGGGCGACGGATAACCGTTTCGCCTTTCCCCTGGCAAAAAAAACCCCGGCCTTTCGGCCAGGGTCTTTTTGCAGCAAAGAGCTAATCAGGCATCAGTAACGCTTGATGTCAGCTTCACTTTCCAACTGCTTGCGGTAAGCCGCGAAGTCCTGCTGGCCAATGCGCGAGGCGAGGAAGCGACGGTACTGAGCCTTCTCTTCATCGGTCGGCGCAGCCGCTTCGTTCACGTTATTCAAGCGCACGATCACCAGGCTACCATCGGCCAGGGTCACGCTGCTGAAGGACGGCTTATCCTTGGCGGCTGGTTTTGGCATCCGGAACAGCGCTTGCAGCACAGTTGGGTCAACCCCTTCCTGAGCGCGGGTCGCTGCTTCGATCACTTTCCAGTTCTGGCCTTCAATGGCTTTGTCCAGCGGGGTCTTGCCGTCGCGCAGGCTGGCAATCAGCTGTTCAGCCTTGGTCTTGGCGGCAGAGCTGGCGTGCTCCTTGGCCAATTGCGTGCGAATGGCGACATTCACGCTTTCCAGCGGCAATTGTGCAGGCTTGAGGTGTTCCTTGGCGCGCAGCACGATCACGGTTTCCGGATCGAGCTCGATGGCGGTGCTGTTGGCACCTTCATCCAGCACTTCAGGACTGAACGCAGCGGTGATCACGGCACGGTTGGCTGCAATCCCCTCACCGCCTTCACGACCAAACGGCTTGGAGGTGTGAACAGTCAGCTTCAGGTCTTGTGCTGGCTGGGCCAGATCGGACGCTTCGAACGAGGCGTCTTCCAATTGCTTGGTCGCCTCGACGAACCGCTGCTCCACTTGCTGGGCTTTCAGCTCACGGGTCAGCTTGTCTTTCAGGCTGGCAAACGTTGGCACTTCAGGTGCTTCCACACCCAACAGCTTGATCAGGTGGAAACCGAAGTCAGTACGAACCGGCTCGGAGACTTGATCCTTGTTCAGCGAATACAGGGCTTTTTCGAAGACCGGGTCGTAGACACCTGGACCTGCGTAGCCAAGGTCGCCGCCATTGTTGGCCGAACCCGGGTCCTGGGAGAACTCTTTGGCCAAGGCCTCGAATTTCTCACCTTTGGCCAGGCGCGCCTGCACTTCTTCGATCTTGGCCTTGGCTTGCGCCTCGGTCATCTTGTCGTTCACTTCGATCAGAATGTGCGCAGCCCGACGCTGTTCGGACAGGTTCGCGATTTCTTTCTGATACGCCGCTTGCAGGTCTTCGTCCTTGACGCTGACTTGATCAAAGAAGGAAGCCTTCTTCAATTCCAGGTAATCGATGACCACCTGATCCGGCGTCATGAACTCCTTGGCGTGTTCGTCGTAGTAGGCTTTGACTTCATCGTCGGTCAGCTTCACAGCCGCCGGGTCAACCTTGACGTTCAGGGAGGCGAAATCGCGGGTCTGTTTTTCCAGACGAGCGAAGGCCAGCACCTGGGCGTCGGTGACGAATCCGCTACCTGCCAGGCCCGCACGCAGCTGACCAATCAGCATTTCCTGAGCCAGCATCTGGCGGAACTGCATACGGCTGTAACCGAGCTGACGGATCACCTGATCGAAACGCTCAGGGCTGAACTTGCCGTCGACCTGGAATTCAGGCGTCTGCAGGATCACTTGGTCCAGGGCGCCTTCGGAGAAAGCGAATTTCGAGTTCTGTGCGCCTTGCAGCAGCAATTTTCGGTCGATCAAGCCTTTGAGGGCCGATTCGCGCAGCATTTTTTCATCCAGCAAGGAAGCGTCGAAATCCTTGCCCAGCTGTTGCATGAGCTGACGGCGTTGCATATCAACCGCTTGGCTCAGCTCGTTCTGGCTGATTTCTTCGCCATTGACCTTGGCCGCATCATTGCTGTGCGTGGTGGCCTTGAAAATGGCATCGAAACCGGTCAAAGCCATCAATGCAACGACGACCCCGATGATGGTCTTGGCAATCCAGCCTTGTGAATTGTCCCTGATATTCTGCAGCATGCGTCCCCCAGAAACGGTTGAACTTCAAAAATTAGGCAACCGTGGAGCGTGGGTAGAATCCGGATAGAAGAAAGGCGCATCCGGGGATGCGCCTTCTCGTAACTGGCGGAGCGGACCGAGGGTTCGAACTTGCGACCCTCAGTGTCTCAGACCGGCATTCGCCGGCTGGACTACCGCTCCGCTGCCAGGTCAGGCATGACCCCGACCCGGATAGGCAAAAACCTGAATCGAACTTAGTTGACAGCTTCTTTCAGTGCTTTACCGGCTTTGAAACCTGGTTTTTTGGCTGCCGCGATTTCCAGTGTCTTACCGGTCTGTGGGTTACGACCAATGCGAGCTGGACGATCAGTTACGGAGAAAGTACCGAAACCAACCAGAACAACGGAGTCGCCAGCCTTGAGAGCGCCAGTGACGGATTCGATTACTGCGTCCAGCGCACGGCCAGCAGCAGCTTTCGGGATATCAGCGGATGCAGCGATAGCATCAATCAGTTCCGACTTGTTCACTCTAAGTCCCCTTATATCTATCTATTTGAGTATGATTCTAAGTTTTTTTGGTGAAAGCAAAAACGTGTGCTGAATGGCCTACAGACACTTAAGAGCCGCTTTATAACAAGGGCTCTAAAAAGCTGTCAAGGAAGCCACCCGGCCAAATGCGTACTAATGCGTGCTAATTCTTTCCTTAGAGTCAGACTCGCGTTTTTCATCCTTTGCAACTATCTCAGGAGCCACATCAGGCAGGGGCTCCGGCGCGTATTGCAGCGCAATTTGCAGGACCTCGTCAATCCATTTAACCGGTTTAATCTGCAGATCTTGCTTGATATTGTCAGGAATTTCCTTCAGATCGCGTACGTTCTCTTCAGGAATGATCACTGTCTTGATTCCGCCACGGTGAGCGGCCAGCAGTTTTTCTTTCAAACCACCAATGGCCAGCACCTGACCACGCAGGGTGATTTCACCCGTCATGGCGACGTCCGCACGCACCGGGATCCCGGTCAGTGCCGATACCAGGGCCGTGCACATGCCTACGCCAGCGCTAGGACCGTCTTTCGGGGTCGCCCCTTCCGGCATGTGAATATGCGTGTCGCGCTTCTCGTGGAAGTCCAGGGGGATCCCCAGGCTCTTCGCACGACTACGAACCACGGTCAACGCTGCAGTGATCGATTCGACCATCACATCACCTAGGGAACCGGTCTTGATCAATTGACCTTTACCCGGGACCACGGCGGCTTCAATGGTTAGCAGCTCGCCACCCACTTGAGTCCATGCCAGCCCGGTCACTTGACCGATCTGATCCTGCGACTCAGCCAGGCCGTAGCGGAATTTACGCACGCCCAGGAAGTGTTCGAGCATCTCGGTAGTGACCTTCACCGAGAAGCGTTTTTCCATCGCATGCTCTTTGACCGCCTTGCGGCAAACCTTGGCAATCTGGCGCTCCAGCCCACGCACACCGGCTTCGCGGGTGTAGTAACGGATGATGTCGCGGATCGCTTCGGCGTCGAATTCCAGCTCGCCTTYCTTCAAGCCGTTGGCAGTGATCTGCTTCGGCGAGAGGTATTTGACGGCGATGTTGATTTTCTCGTCTTCGGTGTAGCCCGGCAGACGAATCACTTCCATCCGGTCCAGCAATGCCGGCGGGATGTTCATGGAGTTCGAGGTGCACAGGAACATCACATCGGACAGGTCGTAGTCGACTTCCAGGTAGTGATCGTTGAAGTTGTGGTTCTGCTCGGGGTCGAGCACTTCCAGCAACGCCGACGCCGGATCGCCACGCATGTCGCTGCCCATCTTGTCGATTTCATCAAGCAGGAACAGCGGGTTGCGGACGCCCACCTTTGTCATCTTTTGAATCAATCTTCCTGGCATCGAACCGATGTAAGTACGGCGATGGCCACGAATTTCAGCCTCATCACGCACACCACCAAGGGCCATGCGCACGAATTTGCGGTTGGTGGCGTGGGCAATCGACTCCGCCAGCGAGGTTTTACCCACGCCCGGAGGACCGACCAGGCACAACACCGGGCCACGAATTTTCTTCACGCGTTTTTGCACGGCGAGGTATTCGAGGATCCGCTCTTTGACTTCTTCCAGACCGTAGTGGTCGGCGTCGAGAATGTCCTCGGCGCGCGCAAGGTCCAGACGGACTTTGCTCTGGGCCTTCCACGGCACCTGAACCAGCCAGTCGATATACGAACGCACCACGGTCGCTTCCGCGGACATTGGCGACATTTGCTTTAGTTTGTTCAGTTCAGCCTGGGCTTTGGCCAAGGCATCTTTGGGCAGGCCAGCGGCATCGATGCGCTTTTTCAGCTCTTCGATTTCGTTGTGGCCTTCGTCGCTGTCGCCGAGCTCCTTCTGAATGGCCTTCATCTGCTCATTCAGGTAGTACTCGCGCTGACTGCGCTCCATTTGCTTTTTGACGCGACCACGAATGCGTTTTTCAACTTGCAGCAGGTCGATCTCGGCATCCAGCAGCGCCAGAACGTGCTCGACACGGGCCGACAAATCGATGATTTCGAGAATTTCCTGCTTCTGCTCGATCTTCAGGGCCATGTGCGCGGCCATGGTGTCGACCAGGCGGCCTGGCTCGTCGATGCTGTTGAGCGACGACAGCACTTCAGCCGGGACTTTCTTGCCCAACTGTACATATTGTTCGAACTGAGCCAGCAGGCTGCGAACAAAGACTTCCGACTCGCGCTCAGGCGCGTCGACTTCATCGATCAGCGAGACTTCGGCGCGGCAGTGGCCGTCCACTTCGCTGAAGCGCTCCACGGCGCCCCGCTGCTCGCCTTCGACCAAAACCTTGACCGTGCCGTCAGGCAGCTTGAGCAGCTGTAGAACGGTTGCAATAGTACCTACGCGATAAAGTGCATCTTCACCGGGATCGTCGTCAGCAGGGTTTCTCTGAGCCAGCAGAAGGATCTGCTTGTCGCCCGTCATCGCTGCCTCGAGGGCTTCGATGGATTTCTCGCGCCCCACGAACAGCGGGATAACCATGTGCGGATAAACCACAACATCACGCAATGGCAGGAGAGGCAATTCGATGGTTGTCTTCATGATTTCGCCTCTACGGCGGCCATAAGGCCGTAAACAGATGGAAGTAAGCTTGAAACCAAGATGGGGGCTGCTCTGGAAAAAAACAAGCGGATAAAAGCAGTAAAAGATCGCAACCTTAGGAAGCTAAGGGAATGGATGGTTGTCAGGCCGCTTTCGCTGCGGTGCGGCGATCCGACAATCCAGCGCCCACAATAGCAAAGGGGCCCGAAGGCCCCTTCTTTGTTCCGGCTGCATGACGCTTAAGCGTCTGGCGCGGCCTTGGCAGCAGGCTCACTGTTTTCGTAGATATACAGTGGCTTGGACTTGCCTTCTATAACGCTTTCGTCGATCACTACTTTACTCACCTCGGACTGCGAGGGGATTTCATACATAGTGTCGAGCAATACACCTTCGAGAATCGAACGCAGTCCACGGGCACCGGTCTTGCGTTCCAGAGCACGTTTGGCGACCGATTTCAGTGCGTCGGCCCGGAATTCCAGGTCCACGCCTTCCATCTCGAACAACTTGGCGTACTGCTTGGTCAGAGCATTTTTCGGCTCGGTGAGGATCTGCATCAGCGCAGCCTCATCAAGCTCGTCCAGCGTGGCAAGTACCGGCAGACGACCGACGAATTCCGGGATCAGACCGAACTTGACCAGATCGTCAGGCTCGACTTCACGCAGGGACTCACCGACTTTCTTGCCTTCTTCCTTGCTGCGCACTTCTGCGTTGAAACCGATGCCGCCCTTGGTGGAACGGTTTTGAATAACCTTTTCCAGACCAGAGAACGCACCACCGCAGATGAACAGGATGTTACGGGTGTCGACCTGAAGGAATTCCTGCTGCGGATGCTTGCGGCCACCTTGCGGCGGAACGGAAGCGACCGTGCCTTCGATCAACTTGAGCAGGGCCTGCTGCACGCCCTCACCGGAAACGTCCCGGGTGATCGACGGGTTGTCAGACTTGCGCGAGATCTTGTCGATCTCATCAATGTAGACAATGCCCATCTGGGCTTTTTCTACGTCGTAATCGCACTTCTGCAGCAGCTTCTGAATGATGTTCTCGACATCTTCACCCACATAACCCGCCTCGGTGAGGGTGGTTGCGTCGGCGATGGTGAACGGAACGTTCAGCAAGCGGGCCAGTGTTTCGGCAAGCAGGGTTTTACCCGAGCCTGTCGGGCCRATCAGCAAGATGTTGCTCTTGCCAAGCTCGACGTCGTCATTCTTTTTGTCACGCTGGTTCAGGCGCTTGTAGTGGTTGTACACCGCTACGGCCAGAACCTTTTTCGCACGCTCCTGACCAATCACGTACTGATCAAGGATGCCGCTGATTTCTTTAGGCGAAGGCAATTTATGCGCGCTGCTTTCGGCYTGGGCTTCCTGCACCTCCTCACGGATGATGTCATTGCACAGGTCGACGCACTCGTCGCAGATAAAGACCGAGGGGCCGGCAATCAATTTGCGTACTTCATGCTGGCTTTTGCCACAGAAGGAGCAATAGAGCAGCTTGCCGTTGTCCTCGCCGTTGCGGGTGTCAGTCATTCGTTCGATCCAAATCCGATAGGCTTGCAACACAAGATGAAGGCTATTGCGGGCTTTTTCAAGCCCGCTGGTGATCGGACGAGCCGACCAACCCTATTTTGAGTTGCTTATATTAAGCGGGGCGCTGGCTGATCACTTCATCGATCAACCCGTACTCACGTGCAGCGTCTGCACTCATGAAATTATCGCGGTTGGTATCGCGCTCGATTTCCTCAAGCGTGCGCCCGCTGTGCTTGGCCATCAGCGTGTTGAGACGCTCACGAATGAAGAGGATTTCCTTGGCATGGATTTCGATATCCGAAGCCTGGCCCTGGAAACCGCCCAGTGGCTGGTGAATCATCACACGCGAGTTCGGCAGGCAGTAACGCTTGCCCTGGGCACCGGCGGTCAACAGGAACGCGCCCATGCTGCACGCCTGACCGATACAGGTGGTCGACACGTTTGGCTTGATGAACTGCATGGTGTCGTAGATCGACATGCCAGCCGTCACCGAACCGCCCGGGGAGTTGATATAGAGATGGATGTCCTTGTCCGGGTTTTCCGCTTCAAGGAACAGCAATTGCGCACAGATCAGGTTGGCCATGTAGTCCTCTACCGGGCCAACCAGAAAGATCACTCGCTCCTTGAGGAGGCGCGAGTAGATGTCGTAGGCGCGCTCGCCACGAGCGGACTGCTCGACAACCATCGGGACCAGGCCGCCTGCGGCCTGGATATCAGAGTTCTGCTGAATATACGAATTACGGAACATGCTCTGCAGTCACTCCCAAATAGTTATGTCTTGAATACGCATAAGCCAGCACGAAGGCTGGCTTATGGTGTGTACTTCTTATCGCAAAAACGATCAGTCGGCTTGTGGAGCTTCTACCGGCTTGACTGCTTCTTCGTAAGAGACCGATTTGTCGGTCACACTAGCCTTCTGCAGAACAGTATCCACAACTTGTTCTTCCAGCACAACCGAACGGACTTCGTTCAGTTGCTGCTCGTTCTTGTAGTACCAGGACACGACTTGCTCAGGCTCTTGGTAGGCCGAAGCCATTTCCTGAATCATCTCGCGAACGCGGGCTTCGTCAGGCTTGAGGTCGAATTGCTTGACCACTTCAGCAACGATCAGGCCCAGTACTACGCGGCGCTTGGCTTGTTCTTCGAACAGCTCGGCCGGCAGTTGGTCCGGCTTGATGTTGCCGCCGAACTGCTGAACAGCCTGCACGCGCAGACGGTCAACTTCGTTGGACAGCAGAGCCTTAGGCACTTCGATCGGGTTGGTGGCCAGCAGACCGTCCATTACCTGATTCTTGACCTTGGATTTAATCGCCTGGCGCAGTTCGCGCTCCATGTTCTTGCGAACTTCGGTGCGGAAGCCTTCCAGACCGGTTTCCTTGATGCCGAATTGTGCGAAGAATTCTTCGGTCAGCTCTGGCAGTTTTGGCTCGGAAACGGTGTTGACAGTCACGGTGAACTCGGCGGTTTTGCCAGCCAGGTCCAGGTTCTGGTAGTCCTCAGGGAAGGTCAGGTTCAGAACACGCTCTTCGCCGGCTTTAGCGCCAACCAGACCGTCTTCGAAACCAGGGATCATGCGACCCGAACCCAGCACCAGCTGAGTGCCCTTGGCGGAACCGCCAGCGAACACTTCACCGTCAACTTTGCCGACGAAATCGATGTTCAGTTGGTCTTCGCTCTGGGCAGCGCGATCGGCCACTTCGAAACGGGTGTTCTGCTTGCGCAGGATTTCCAGCATTTTGTCCAGATCGGCATCAGCCACGTCAGCGCTCAGGCGCTCTACGGTGATACCTTCGAAACCGGCAACAGTGAACTCAGGGAACACTTCGAATACAGCAACGTATTCCAGGTCCTTGCCCGCTTCCAGGGACTTAGGCTCGATCGAAGGCTGACCAGCCGGGTTCAGCTTCTGCTCAACCACAGCTTCGTAGAAGGAAGACTGGATCACATCGCCTACAGCTTCCTGGCGAGCGTCAGCACCGAAACGGCGCTTGATTTCGCTCATTGGCACTTTGCCTGGACGGAAGCCAGCAATCTTGGCCTTTTGGGCAGTCTGCTGCAGACGCTTGTTGACCTGGCTCTCAATGCGCTCAGCCGGCACGGTGACGCTCATGCGGCGCTCAAGAGCAGTAGTATTTTCAACAGAAACTTGCATGGATATTCCTCGTTGCACAGACGTTAGCCGGCCGTTTCCGACCCCAGAATCAAGGGCATGCATTCTAGTGGGTCAAACTCAAGAAGTCACCCTACTGAAAACGGGTAAAAACGCAGCAGGCAATTTATAGGTGCGAATGCACGAATGCACCTCGCCCCGATGGCAAATACAGCCAATTACGCCAGGGCTCTGCGCCAACCCTTCTATATATAGAAGAGGCTGCCAATCATCTCCCTGACAGCCGATCTTGCAAGCAAGGTCGGCGGGCAGCGCGGCATCATCGAGAAACAAAAATACGACGAAACGCCCCACCCCTGCGACCCAGAACCTGCAGCCGCCAAATACTCGAACCACTGAAACAAAAAAGGCGCCAGACTGTTAAATCTGGCGCCTTTCGAAATATGGGGTGGACGATGGGGATCGAACCCACGACAACGGGAGTCACAATCCCGTGCTCTACCAACTGAGCTACGCCCACCATATTGCCTGTCAAAGAAGCCAAACAACCTCTTTGTAAACCCCAACCACGCCAATCGGCATGAATGAAGCTTTATTTGGTGCGGATGAAGAGACTCGAACTCTTACGCCTCGCGGCGCTGGAACCTAAATCCAGTGTGTCTACCAATTCCACCACATCCGCATTGAAGCCTTTAAAGCAAAGGCGCCAGACTGTTAATCTGGCGCCTTTCGAAATATGGGGTGGACGATGGGGATCGAACCCACGACAACGGGAGTCACAATCCCGTGCTCTACCAACTGAGCTACGCCCACCATATTGCGCTACTTGTGCCAAAGCTGCCTAATGGCGCACCCGGCAGGACTCGAACCTGCGACCATCCGCTTAGAAGGCGGATGCTCTATCCAGCTGAGCTACGGGCGCCTTGTTAGCTGTAACCTTGGAGGACTACAAACTAAGTGCTTTCCAGTCTTGCGGAATCGTAACTCCGTTCGACCTTCCCAACCAGTGCTAGGCTGTGCCCGACAAGTGCGACGAATAGTATAGAGCCCCCCGGAGGTCGTCAAATCCTTTTTAAAAAAAATTCATTTAATTAAAGGAGTTAGGGGAATTTGCAGACCAAGCGCCTTTGCCCTCACCTCATGACATGCGAGAATGCGTTCTCTTTTTTTCCCCTCTCGATGGTTAATCACGCGCAATGACTGCACAACTAATCGACGGCAAATCGATCGCCGCCAGCCTGCGCCAGCAGATCGCCAAACGCGTTACCGAACGTCGCCAGCAAGGTCTGCGCACGCCGGGGCTCGCGGTGATCCTGGTCGGCAGCGATCCCGCCTCTCAGGTTTATGTCTCGCACAAGCGTAAAGACTGTGAAGAGGTCGGCTTTATCTCCCAAGCCTATGACCTGCCTTCCGAAACCACTCAAGAAGCACTGACCGATCTGATCGATCGTCTGAACGACGACCCGGCAATTGACGGCGTTCTGCTTCAGCTTCCTTTACCGGAACACCTGGACGCCTCCAAATTGCTGGAGCGCATTCGTCCGGACAAAGACGTCGACGGCTTCCACCCTTATAACGTCGGTCGCCTGGCCCAACGTATTCCGCTGCTGCGCCCCTGCACCCCTAAAGGCATCATGACCTTGCTGGAAAGCACCGGTGCCGATCTCTACGGGATGGATGCCGTGATTGTCGGCGCGTCCAACATTGTTGGCCGCCCGATGGCGATGGAGTTGCTGCTGGCCGGTTGCACCGTGACCGTTACCCACCGCTTCACCAAGGATCTGGCTGGCCATGTCGGCCGCGCTGACCTGGTGGTGGTTGCTGCTGGCAAGCCAGGCCTGGTCAAGGGTGAATGGATCAAGGAAGGCGCGATCGTGATCGATGTCGGCATCAATCGCCAGGAAGACGGCAAACTGGTCGGCGACGTAATCTACGAAACCGCCCTGCCCCGTGCTGGCTGGATTACACCCGTACCGGGCGGTGTTGGCCCGATGACCCGTGCCTGCCTGCTGGAAAACACGCTGTACGCGGCCGAAACCCTGCACAGCTAAGTGACAAAGCAGACGTAAATGGCCAATCAAGAACCCCGCTACTGGCGGGGTTTTTTTTGCCTGCAGAAAAAGCCCGACCACCTGCCGGAAAATGACATATTTTTCATGTTTCCAAACACTTTCATCTCTTACTGGAACAA
Organism: Pseudomonas sp. P1_F1_2; assembly: GCF_056405815.1. Classification (NCBI taxonomy): domain Bacteria; kingdom Pseudomonadati; phylum Pseudomonadota; class Gammaproteobacteria; order Pseudomonadales; family Pseudomonadaceae; genus Pseudomonas; species Pseudomonas sp. P1_F1_2. The sequence goes on from NZ_JBFUBK010000039.1 coordinate 44,098, forward strand.
CCATCGACAGTTATTCAGCCATACTCCAGAATGTCGCGCTTTTTACGAAATAGCCCGTTACAAAACGGCTTATCAACACATAATGAGTCTGCCAGCGTGAAAATCCGTCTTTCGATCCTGAGCCTATTTTTTGCAGTTACAGGGACTTTCATCACGCCAATCGCCAACGCTGGCGATACGACCGCCGCGCCTCGAGATGCAACACATCTCAAACTCGCGTCGGGCAGTTCATTAGTCATGGATATGCAGACCAACAAAATCATCTACGCCAGCAATCCCGACGTGGTGGTCCCTATCGCTTCCGTGAGCAAGCTGATGACGGGCCTGGTCGTGGTTGAAGCGCGCCAGAACATGGACGAAATCATCAACATCAACATCAGTGACACCCCGGAAATGAAAGGGGTGTTTTCCCGGGTCAAGCTCAACAGTGAGATGCCACGCCGGGAAATGCTGCTGATTGCGCTGATGTCTTCGGAAAACCGCGCGGCGGCAAGCCTGGCCCACCACTACCCGGGTGGCTATGCGGCATTCATTGCCGCCATGAACGCCAAGGCCAAGGCACTGGGCATGACCAACACCCACTTCGTTGAGCCGACCGGTCTCTCCCCGCACAACGTGTCCACCGCTCGCGACTTGAGCAAACTGCTGGTCGCAGCGCACAAGCAACCGCTATTGACCGAACTGAGTACCACCAAAGAAAAAATCGTGTCGTTCCGCAAGCCCAACTACAGCCTGCAGTTCCGCAATACCGACCACTTGGTGCGCAAAGACGATTGGGACATCCAGCTGACGAAAACCGGCTTCACCAATCAGGCGGGTCACTGCCTGGTGCTGGTCACCAGCATGGGTAACCGCCAGGTTGCGCTGGTCATCCTCGACGCTTACGGCAAGTACACTCACTTTGCCGACGCCACCCGTATTCGCAATTGGGTCGAAACCGGCAAAGGCGCAGACGTGCCGTCGGTGGCCTTGCAGTACAAGTCTGACAAGAACCTCAAGCAACGTCAGAGCGGTGTGATTGAAGCCTCAAAGTAAACCAGCGCTCCCAAAAACAAAGCCCCGAAAAATCGGGGCTTTTTTTGTCTGAGGGTTAATCGTTGGGCAGCGGCATCTGATCGTCGTCAGGAATACCGTCCCCCTTGCTCGGGTCTCTCCAGCCCTCAGGGTGCGCTTTTGGCAACACCGGCCGTGCCAAAGGATCGCGCAGCGGGCTGTTCGGATCCATCACAGGGTCCGTCGCGGTCCCTTCGGGGGTTGTAGGAACGCTGTCCGGACGCTTGTCGTCGAAACTCGAATCGGTAGACATAGGCACCTCATCAGGGCTCAGGGTTTCAGATCAGCCAAGGGGTCGTAAGGCTTCGCTGGTGCCTTGGGATTGTCACCTGGCTTCACGTCCCTGGGTGCCTTGGCCGGACCGATGGGATCGACCTGGGGATCGGCGAGGTCTGGCGAATCGGGATCGAAACCCAGCTCATCGCCCGAAGAATGCTCAGACGAATGCGGGCCGACAGGGGTAGTGGAATGTGCCATGGGCGCCTCCTTGGTACGGCCCGGACAAATCCGGGTCCTGTCCTTTAGAGAGCCGCTGTGCACGGCAGTGCCCTGCAGAATGACGAACGGAGACCTACTGCGCCGTCAGGGCCTTTTTTGCCCGCGCAGCTGCTTGCTCCTGACCGGCCTGCCCCAGCTCATTGGCCGCCTTGAGCCAACGCTGCTGATCGACGTTGGCCGGAATCTGATCCGGCTTCAGGATCAGCACGGCCCAGCCGCCAGCGTCCTTGAATGACGATTCAAACGAACTGAAACTCATCAAGTCCCGACGATTCATCCCCGCGCGCAGCAACACGGTCTGCTTCTTACTGTTGTATCCAGCGAGAATGGCGTAGCGCGGCTCAGCCCAGAGCGCCGTACCTTCGGTGAAACGCACCATCACCGGATAGCCGGCGGCGACCTGAGTCAGCAGCGCGGGCAAAGTGTTGTCGAGGGGGTAAACCACCATCCCGTACTCTCGGGCCAGGTTCTGCATGTTCTGCTGTAACTTGTCTTCGGCGCCCGGCAAATGCAGGGGCTTTTCCAGCAAGCCAGGGGTAATGACTATGCCCTGTTGCGCCAACAGGCTGGCCAGCACTTGAGGCCCGCTTTGATAAGCCTGGCCCCGGTAGAACGTACCACTGAGCTCCACCCGCTCCGGCAGACGCTTGATCTCAGGTGCGACGCTCCCGGCGCACCCCGCCAATCCGGCAACGCAGCCAACGATCAGTGCTGCCGTTCGAATTCGAGAAAATACCCGCTCCATGTTCACTCTCTGTTCAGGCGCCAGGCACCACACTCCCGGCTTGGCCGTCGATCATAGGACGACGCGCGGTGCCGGTATAGCTTTAACCGGCAGTTGCGCGCATTCGATAGAGCGAACTCGTTAGTGACAGGCGACCTTTGGTCAATTGTCTGACACACAGCACCGACTAGACTGACAGTTGCAAAGCGTGTGTGCCCGATGCAGGGCAAAGAGGAGGCACGATGAGCCTTGTTATGACGATCGTGATGTTGATTTCCGGCTGGCTGGCCGTTGCCGCCGCCATGTTGTGGGGAGTCCTGCGCATTACCCGACGGCACCATCACCACCCGGTGCAATCAGCGCCTGTGGCCAAAAGCGAAAAACCAGCTGAGCATCACGCCACCGTGCACTGATCGGCCTATTTCAGCCTTCAAAAAAAAGGCCGCCTGAACACTCAGGCGGCCTTTTCGTTTATTGCCAATTAAGCTTCAGTCGCTACGCGCTTCTGCCTGGCCCGGCGGGACATCATGTTCAAGCATTCAATCGTGGCCGAGAACGCCATGGCCGCATAGACGTAGCCTTTCGGTACGTGGGCGCCGAAGCCTTCGGCGATCAGCGTCATGCCGATCATGATCAGGAAGCCCAGCGCCAGCATCACCACCGTCGGGTTGTCGTTGATGAACTTGGCCAATGGATCAGCCGCCAGCAACATCACCAGGACCGACACCACCACCGCAATGATCATGATCGGCAAATGCTCGGTCATGCCGACAGCGGTAATGATGCTGTCGATGGAAAACACCATGTCCAGCATCAGGATCTGACCGATCGCAGCCGCAAAGCCCAGGGTCACAGTGGACGTCGCCGATTTCGGATCTTCCGGCGCCGGGTCCATGCTGTGATGGATCTCGGTGGTCGCCTTCCACAACAGGAACAGGCCGCCGGCAATCAGGATCATGTCCTTCCAGGAGAACGCATGGCCGAGAACTTCGATCACAGGCGCCGTCAACTGGACGATGAACGCAATGGTGCTCAGCAGTGCCAGGCGCAGGATCAACGCCATGCCGATACCAATACGGCGGGCTTTCTGTCGGTGCTGCTCAGGCAGCTTATTGGTCAGGATCGAGATGAAGATCAGGTTATCGATGCCGAGCACGATTTCCATCACCACCAAAGTAGCCAGGGCGACCCAGGCGGTAGGGCTTGCAGCAAGTTCTAAAAGGTATTCCATGGGTCAGTCCTGACTCGTATTAGACGTTAGATTTCCTGGGATTGGGCTTTGTCTTTCTCTTCACCCGATGACTCTTTTTTGCTGATAACACCGTTAGTGGCGTCGCTGAGCGCTTGTTTGGCGGCTTTGTGGGTCTCGTCAATCGCCTGTTTGGCGCTTTCGGCAGCCTTGCCCATCAGTTGCTGAGCACTTTTTTCCGCCTGGTCGCAACCGGCCAACAGCAGTAAAGACGCGAACAGCACAGCCGTGGTTTTAAGCTTCATGATGTTTCCCTCGTTAGAACAAACGGCACCAAAACGATGGCCCGTTGATAGCGACGCATTCTAGGGAGACAAACACTTCAGGAAAATTCGTATTTTTAGCGGTTATACTTCGATTTTTACGAACTGTAGACCGCGATGCTCAACTATCGGCAATTGCATTACTTCTGGGTGGTAGCCAAGACCGGCAGCATCGTGCGCGCCTGCGAGCAGCTCAACCTGACACCACAGACCATCAGCGGGCAGATTTCCCTGCTCGAACAAACCTACGGCATCGAGTTGTTTCGACGGGTCGGCCGACAGCTTGAACTCACCGAGGCGGGCCGTCAGGCCCTGCCCTACGCCGAGCAGATGTTTCAGTTGGGCGGTGAACTGGAGTTGATGCTGCGCGCACAGCCCAACGAGCAGCAGATTCAATTTCGTGTGGGGGTCGCGGACGTCGTGCCCAAGTCGATCGTCTATCGGCTGATCGCGCCGACCATGGAGCTGAGCGAGCCGCTGCGCATCACCTGCCGCGAGGACAAGCTCGAGCGGTTGCTCGCCGACCTGGCAATCCAGCGCCTGGACATGGTGATTTCCGACAGCCCGATGCCCTCGCATCTGGACATCAAGGGCTATAGCCAGAAACTCGGGGAATGCGGGATCAGCTTCTTTGCCACGGCGGAACTGGCCGCGCAGCACGGTCAGGATTTCCCCCGCGGCCTGCACGGCGCGCCGCTGTTGATTCCGGGGCCGGAAACCGTGGTGCGCAACCGCTTGCAGCGCTGGTTCGCCGAGCAGCAAATCCAGCCGCGCATTGTCGGCGAGTTCGACGACAGTGCGCTGATGCAGGCTTTCGGTCAGTCCGGCAGCGGGATCTTCATCGGCCCGAGCGTGATTGCCGATGAAGTGAAACGCCAATGTGGCGTGGAGTTGATTGGCCAGACCGACGCCGTGACCGAGTCGTTCTACGCCATTTCAGTGGAGCGCAAGGTCAAGCACCCCGGCATCGTGGCGATTACCGAAGGCGCCCGACGCCAGTTGTTTACCGACCTTTCAACCGTCAGGCGTAAATCTCACGAGGCTTGAAGGTCATCAGCGCAATGGCCAGCAGAATCGAAGCAAGGATAAAACCGGCCGCCGCAAAACCAAGGCCTTGCAACCCGACACTGTCGATCACCCGGCCGCCAACGATCGCGCCCAGGCCGATGCCGAGGTTGGCCCCGGCAATGTTCAGCGACGCGGCGAACGCCGGGGCCTCGGGCGCCGCCTTCATCAGGCGCACGTGGCTGACCAGGAACAGCGCCGCCTGAGTCACGCCCCAGATACCCATCGCCGCCGCCAGACCGAGGGGCGAATGGATATTTGGCACCAGCGTTACCAGGCCGGAAATCATGAAGGCGCAGAACATCATCGAAGCGATCAGCGGATGGCGATCCACCGCGCGACCGCCCAGCGAGTTACCGATCAGCCCGACCGCGCCAAAGCCCATCAGGCACCAGCCGACCACCGTGCCGTTGAAACCGGCCAGGCGCTCAAGAATGTCCGCCAGGTAGGTGTACGCGGTAAACATCCCGCTGAAGACCACAATCGACAGCAGCACGTGGCCGAGCATCAGCGGGCTGCGCAGGATTTTGAATTGCGAACGGAAACTCACCTGATGCTGATGCAGATCGGTTTTGGGCAGGTAAATGAACAGCAGCAAGGCTTTGGCAAAGGCAATGACAGCGAGAATACCGAAGGCACTGCGCCAGCCGAATGCATCGGAAATCAGCGTGCCCACCGGAATGCCGAACACCGTGGCGCAGACAATCCCGAAACCGATCTTGGCGATGGCCCGCCCGGCGTAATCGGGGCCGACGATATCCACCGCCGTCTCGCTGGCCAGGGCCCAGAACACCGGCAACCCGAGCGCAGGAATCAACCGGGCAAATGCCATCACCCAGATATTGGGCGCAAAGGCCGCGAGGGTATTGGCCAGACCGAACATGATCAGCACGCTGATGAACAGTTTACGGCGCTCAAACCTGGCGAAGTAGGCGGTCAGGAACGGCCCGAAGGCAGCGACGGTGAAGGCAAACAACGTCACCAGCAAACCCGCTTGCGGGATCGAGACGTCCAGGTCCCGGGCGATGGCCGGCAACAGGCCGACGATGACGAATTCCGTGGTCAGCACCGTAAAACCGGCGGCGGACAACAGAAGAATGGGCAACAGCATGCAGAGCTCCAGAAAACGACGACACCAGCGATAGCCCGAAGGCCCACTGGCAACTTGAAAGTGAGGATGGCGAATCTTAACAGAGTGATTCAAAACAGGGTTGCACGAACCTGCCTATCTCGTTGAACGCCATAGCGTCAGTTGGTCACAGGTCTGAAAGAACGGTCCAGCGCTGTGATAAAGTCCGYGCCCTGCAAAATGTACACCCTGTGGTTAATGCCGATCAGTTAAACCAAAACGCAATTTTTGTGTGATGGCTGACTGATCGGCATTACACCCCTTTCCGGTTTCCCGCCTGTGGCCTGCCCCCGTTTATTGCCGCAAACCTGCGAAACCTTGCACTTATAAAAAATCAGAGATGCTGTTTATGACTGCTTCATCCCCTTCTCTATTGCAACGCCTGAAACGCACCAGCCTGGTGACGCAAATCGTTATCGGCCTGCTCGCCGGTATTGCCTTGGCCCTGTTCGCGCCTGAAGTGGCGAAGTCCACGGCGTTTATTGGCAAAGTCTTCGTCAGCGCATTGAAAGCAGTCGCGCCGATTTTGGTGTTCGTGTTGGTCATGGCCTCGATTGCCAACCATAAACACGGTCAGGAAACACATATCCGGCCGATTCTGTTCCTGTACCTGCTGGGGACTTTCGCTGCCGCGGTGGTCGCCGTCGTGGCCAGCATGATGTTCCCGTCGAGTCTGGTGCTGTCCACCCAGGACGTCGCGGTGACGGCACCGGGCGGTATTGGCGAAGTCCTGCAAAGCCTGCTGCTGAGCGTGGTTGATAACCCGATCAGCGCACTGATGAACGCCAACTTCATCGGCATCCTGGCGTGGGCGATCGGCATGGGCATCGCCATTCGCCACGCCGGCGACACCACCCGCGAAGTACTGGGTGACTTGTCCAATGGCGTGACCGTGATCGTGCGCGTGGTGATTCGCTTCGCCCCGCTGGGGATCTTCGGCCTGGTGTCCTCGACCCTGGCCACCTCCGGTTTTGGTGCCTTGATCGGCTACGCACACCTGCTGGCCGTGCTGCTGGGCTGCATGCTGTTCGTGGCGCTGGTGATGAACCCGCTGATCGTGTTCTGGAAGGTGCGTCGCAACCCTTATCCGCTGGTGCTGACCTGCCTGCGTGAGAGCGGCATTACCGCGTTCTTCACGCGCAGTTCGGCGGCGAACATTCCGGTCAACCTGGAGCTGAGCAAGCGCCTGGGCCTGCACGAAGACACCTACTCGGTATCGATCCCGCTGGGCGCGACCATCAACATGGCCGGCGCGGCGATCACCATCACTGTGTTGACCTTGGCAGCCGTGCACACCTTGGGCATCGCCGTGGACATTCCGACGGCCATTCTGCTGAGCGTCGTCGCAGCGATCTGTGCCTGTGGCGCTTCGGGCGTGGCCGGCGGTTCGCTGTTACTGATTCCGCTGGCGTGCAGCCTGTTCGGCATTCCTAGCGAAATCGCCATGCAGGTGGTGGCGGTCGGTTTCATCATTGGTGTATTGCAGGATTCGGCGGAGACCGCGCTGAACTCCTCCACGGACGTGCTGTTTACCGCCGCGGCGTGCCTGGGCGAAGAACAGAAAGCCGAGCGTTTGGCCTGACACAAGGTGGTGACGTGGAAGAAGAACTGCGGCAGGCCGTAGGTCAGCAGGTAAGCCTGGCCACTGAAGCGCTTCTCTTTAGGGGTACCCGGACGGGTAACGATCTCGATGCCTTCCTTGCCGTTGATCTGCTCCGGCTTGATCTCGCCGATGAAGGCCAGAACCTTGGCGATCAGTGCTTGCAGCTCAGCGAAGGTGGTTTCGGTGTCGTCGTACTTCGGCAGCTCGATTTCGGCCAGACGCGAGGAAACGCCTTTGGCGAAATCAACGGCGATCTGTACCTGACGCACCAGCGGGAACATGTCCGGGTACAGACGTGCCTGCAGGAATGCGTTCGGGTCAATGTTCTTGGCAGTGGCGTGGGCTTCGGCCTTGTTCARCACATCGCTCAGGGCATTGAGCATTTGCTTGAAAACAGGAACAGAAGCGTCGTACAGGGCGATGGTCATGGCAGGTCTCGTGTGGTGACAGGAGGAAAACGTCGGCCGATTATAGCCATGCGCAGCCCTCCTCCGACCGCTCTTTTTAAGCAGCGATCAACGGCACTCGCCACCCAAACGCACAAGGACCGCGCCCCGTTCCGGTTTCAGATAAGGTTTGACCGCGCCAACGGCGCACGACACCAGGTTCTGTAGCTCTGGCTGGAGCGGCTCCTGCATGAACAACAACCCCGCGGGCCGGGACTCTCCCTGCAACTGCTCCACCGTCAACGCAGCAACCGGCCGGCCCAGGTAATAGACCAGACGGATATCCGGCTCGCCGAGCGTGTAGGCTTTTTGGCCCGGTTGCCCTGCGGCCAATGTCGCGACCTGTTCCAGGCCAGCGACCCGGTGAGCCAGTACCCGCGCTTCAACGAACATGTAGAACACAACGAACCCGGCCAGCATCACGTAGGGTACAACGGCCAGGACCGTGCGCCAGCGCCCCTTCAGATCATCGAGCACTGCCGCCCAGTGCATGGCCAGCAGCAACGCCATGGACGGGTAAACCGGCAACAGGTACTTGCCGTGCTTTTCGGTGAACATCGAGAAAACCAGCAGCGGCAGCAGCGTGCAACACAGCAGCATGGCCGCTTCACGGCGCGAGCGGATCATTGCCCAGAACTTGCGCGGCTGCACAAACACAATCAGCCAGAACGGAAAGAAATCACCGGCCAGGTACAGCAGATACGCGTACCAGGCCTCGGCGCCCTGCCCGTCAATCTTCTTCACGATGTCTTCGCTGATGATCGACGCCCAGATGCCCCAGCCCTGACTTACCGACACCGCCACGTACCAGGAACTGCCCAGCACCACGGCAATCAACCAGCCCCAACCGTCACACAGGTAAGCCTTGGCCCGCGCATCGCGGTAGATCAAGGCGTACGTCAGAATCGGCGCCGTCACCCACAACAGGCACACCGGGCCTTTCGTCAGCAGTGCACAGCCAAGAAGGACGTAGCTGAGGCGGCGCCAGACATCCCGGCCCTGCAGGAAGATGAACTGCCACGCTGCCAGCAATGCGCCAAAGCACAGCAGGGTCAGCAGCATTTCGATTTCAGAGCGGCGGGCGAACAGACTGAAAGCACCGTTGGCGGCCAGAAACACCACGGCGAACAAACCGACCTGGCGCCCGGCCTGCCTGACGCCGTACCAATACGTGCCAAGGCAGCACAACATCGCGGCCAGCGCCGACGGCAGGCGCACACTCCACTCGGACAAACTGCCCAGCACGGCCGTCGACACCAGGCCCGCCCAATAGAAAAACGGCGGTTTGGACAGGTACAAATCGCCGTTCATGTACGGCAGCAACCAGCTCCCCGCTTCGCGCATTTCCCGCACGGTGACAGCGCGACGAGCCTCGTTGACACTGAGGAACGGCACGCTGCCCAATCCCCAGAAAAACAGCAGCGCAATGGCGATCGCCGCAAGTAACGTGATATTCCGGGTCGATAACGATCCGCGCATGACCTACTCCTTCAGGCTTTTGCTTTTGGCGATCAACTGCAAATTGCGAAAATAGACGATTGAACCGAAGGCCTGCCCGACAATGAACACCGGGTCCTCACGGTAAATGG
>NZ_JBFUBK010000040.1:0-50152 GCF_056405815.1 Pseudomonas sp. P1_F1_2
CGCTCAGCTGCGCAAGATCATCAAGACCCGAGGTCACTTCCCGACTGACGATGCGGCGACAAAACTGATCTGGCTTGGACTGCGCAATATCACAGCAAACTGGGGGGCCGCGGCCCATGACTGGAAAAGTGCGATGAATCAATTCGCGATTCTGTACGGAGATCGATTTATCAGGCCGACCTGGTAAAAGCATGGCCTGCCTAACGGCAGGCCGTTAACGGCCCGCACACAAAATATCTGACAGTCCCGAGTGTGGCGTTAGCACCGTAGATTTCCACGGCCGGCGTAAATCCAAGCGTCATACATCCCCCTTAATCCCAGGCCGAAACCGGGACAGTGACCTTAAGCTGCGTATCAACCTCGGGCACCGTTACCCAAATCCCCGCGGGCAGCACCGGCCCTTGTTCGGCCAGCAGTGGATTCAGGCGCCAAAGCGCCTCTTCTGTGGCGTCGTCGCACCGTCCGATCTCACGGAACAGCAGGAGATTTACCGAGTCACCGGCAATACTTCTGACCCTACGCATTGGCAAACTCCTTCAGCTCAATACTCCAATTGATCAACATCGCAGTCCCGTCATCAATCACAAAAGTTTGAGTCTCCGTTACATTATCGATCCGCCACAGGCCCCAATTACGCCCAATCCCGTCAATAAATGGCAGAGGCAGGCGCAAGGCCTGCAACGCCCGCAGTTCGTCGAGCCTGTCCATGGCCACTGCGTACATCGCCTTGCCAGTGACGGTCAAGGGAGTGGTCAGCGCCCGGGTCGCGCGCTGTACAAATTGCGGCCAGTCATCGACTGTCACGCCGGTGTTTCTTTCGATTCCGATCATGGAAAACTCTTTATGCAGAGCTAATGACTCGACCCTGGTGATCCACCAATGGGCCGCTCAGATGCACGCCGGCTGCGTCAATCAGCATGCCGACCGCCCCCAATTGCAGCTGGATTGCCTCAGGCGTCATGACCAACTTTGCCTCGCCGATGTTCAGTTCGAGCGATTCGCGAGAGCCGGTGAATGTTGCCGGGCCGTTATGCCAGCGCAGGGAATGACTGGCGTCGTCATAGCCACTTTCGGTGCCGTCCTGGTAGTGGCGACGCGTCAGCGAAGCCACTGTTGAGGCCGGAGGAAACTGACCACTATTGAGGCCGAATAGCGCGACGGACTGACCGCTGCTCTCGCCCCCCCCATGGTTCAGCAACACGCACTGTTCGCCGATGGAAGGAATGCGCGACTCGCTTTGCGCGCCGGCGCTTGGGTTGAAAAACCGGATAGCCGGGGTCAGCAACTCGCCGTGGCGAACCCGGCACGTGTTGCTCGCGGCATCGACTTGTTCGCACACGCCAATGCGACAGAGGCTGTCGGTACGCCGATTCAGGTCCTCGATCTCGGTTTCCATCTCGGCCAGACGCTCGATAATCGGGCCCAGTTGCTGGCTGATAAATGCATCCAACATGGGCTACTCCTCGAGTGTCGTGTATTGGTCCGGATCGTCGATATCCGACACCTCCCAGGTCCGGGCAAATTTCGGCGTGCCCAGCGGGTCGTCGAGCAGTAACGGTCCAAGGTACAAAGCCTGGGTAAATGAAACGGTCCAGGCGTTGTATTGCCGGGTTCCGCTGATGAATGTCGAGGCAACCCCGTCGATGTTCATCGGCAGGTCGCATTGGTCGCGGGGCAGGTTCCAGCGGTTATCGGTGATCAGGTTTTTCAACGCGCTGCCCAGATCACAAGCCTCCAGGCTGGAAGTGGGCAACACGGCTTGCAACGAAACCGTCATGACATGGGCGATGCGCCCGTCATTGGCGCGTTCACCCAGCGCATTGCGTTCCAGGGCAATCAAGACCCAGGCCGGATCACCCGTACTGTCAAAGTCTTGAAGACTCCCAACCCTCAAACCGGGAATGGCAATGCGCAATGCCTCGGCAATGGCGGTAAACAGCTGTGAAGGCTTTTCGATATTTTCAATAACAACAGGCATCAAAGGCCTCCTGTTCAGATTTCAGCGTGAAGGTCAGCGATGCTTGTTTACTGTTGATCGGGACGAGAATCGCGCGGCGGCACCTCGCAAACCCCGATCCGCTTGGCAGCCCAGCGTTCATAAAGCCCGATGGCGACATCCGCCCCGGCCATCGCGGTGAGGCATCCAAAAGCCCCCGCCGCCCAGATCGACACGCCGGCGGCGTACAGCAGCATGATTGCCGAGACCCCGCAGATCATGCAGGCCCCGGAACGCAAGGCCAGGCGCCGCAGCAGTGACCAGCCGCGAGCGCCGTCCTTGTCGGCGCGCCACATTTCGCCGGACACCCCGCCCACCAGGGCAAGGACGATGACGAGCCAGATCGGCATGTCCAGCAACGCTTGTTGCTCGTTTGTCATGTCACGCCTCCGGGAGTGATTGATGAGTGGTTCTTTAAAACGGTGTTTTCTTGAGGTGCCTGATGGAAGGTAGGCATTCCAAAAAGCCCGGCGTAGTTCCGGGCTTTTCAGTAATGCGGCCCTTCGTTGACCTTTCGGCGCTACTGGCGCGGTACGAGTCCATTCATATTGTTTTTCCGACCGCGGTCCCTGCCCGCCGGATAACTGCTTCTGGTGCTTTACGCTGCACACCCGGGTCAGTTGCCAACCCTCTGAACCGTTGAGGCCGGTTCATCGCTGCCTTTGTGGTGGAACTAAAGAACTTCGTTTCGAGCTGCTTTGTTGAGCGGCTTGAGACAAAGAATATGCATGGATGCATATACAGTCAATGCACAAATGCATTTATTTATGCACTGGAAATGCACTGACGCATTGAAACCCCCGCAAACAAAGGCGTTGCCGGTTTTCGATAGGCGAAAAAAAACCCGCCGGGTGGCGGGTTTTATCTGAACGTAGCGAGGTTAGCGGGCGTACATGCCCCACCAGAAGACATGGCCGAGGATGACGATCTGCTCTTCCTGGATTTCCTGGAAGGTGTAGTCCTCGTCCGGATGCTCATCGCGATTGAAGCTGCGCAGGCGAATGCCGGTCGGCAGGCGATATAGCTGCTTCACTCGCAGTTGGCCGTTATGGTTGATCGCATAAAGGTCGCCATCCACGATGTCGCCGATCCCGCACTTGCCCGCGTTCACCCCAACGGTTGCACCATCGCGCAGCACGGGCAACATGCTGTTGCCACGCACCGTCACGCATTTTGCCTGGTCGAATTGCACGCCGTTGTGGCGCAGGCTGCGTTTGCCGAAGCGCAGGCTAGAGCGCTCGCTCTCTTCGATGACGAATCTTCCTGATCCAGCAGCCAATTCAACCTCGCGAAGAAAGGGGACCGACACTTCGTCATCATCGACCGGCGTATCGTCGTCCCACAGACTTATGTCCTTGAGTTCGGAATGTGATTGATCGCGCCCGGCATTGGCGGTCGCCGACACGTCCGTACGGCCGCGCAACTGATCGGTGCTCACGGCGAAGTACTCGGCGATCTTCGAGATGTGTTTATCCGAGGGATCGACGATCTTCCCGCTGAGGATCCGCGAGAGAGTGGATTGAGGCACGCCGGTACGACGGTGAAGCTCCGTGGGGGAGATCCCGTGCTGATCGAGCAGTGCTCTTAAAACGGTAGAAACATTGCGTTTTTGCATAACGCGCATAGTGCTTGTTCTTTTCACTGAAGACAAATGCTGTTTTGCATAAAACGTGCATATCCAGCGCAAATGTGCCACAGGGCTTTCATGCCTGCGTCGGGCGGACCGCCCATGGTAATCTTGCGCCCATCGCGGAAAAGCCGGGCCAATGCCCCTCCTTTGCCCTACACCTTTCAACGAGTTTTCCTGAATTTCCGATGAATAAAGCCATCTCCGATTTGTCCTCTCACACGCCAATGATGCAGCAGTACTGGCGTCTGAAGAACCAGCACCCTGATCAGTTGATGTTCTACCGCATGGGCGACTTCTACGAGATCTTCTATGAAGACGCAAAGAAAGCCTCCAAGTTGCTGGACATCACCCTGACCGCTCGCGGGCAGTCTGCCGGCCAGGCGATTCCGATGTGTGGGATTCCTTACCATGCAGCGGAAGGTTACCTCGCGAAACTGGTCAAGCTTGGCGAGTCGGTGGTGATTTGTGAGCAGGTGGGTGACCCGGCCACCAGCAAAGGGCCGGTGGATCGTCAGGTAGTGCGGATCATCACGCCGGGCACGGTCAGTGATGAAGCGCTGCTGGATGAGCGTCGGGACAATCTGATCGCCGCGGTGCTGGGTGACGAGCGCCTGTTCGGCCTGGCCGTGCTGGACATCACCAGCGGCAATTTCACGGTGTTGGAAATCAAGGGTTGGGAAAACCTGCTCGCTGAACTGGAGCGGGTCAATCCGGTAGAGCTGATGATCCCGGATGATTGGCCAAAAGACCTGCCGGCGGAAAAACGTCGAGGGGTTCGTCGCCGTGCGCCGTGGGATTTCGAGCGCGACTCGGCGCTGAAAAGTTTGTGCCAGCAGTTTTCGACCCAGGACCTTAAAGGCTTTGGCTGCGAGAACCTGACCCTGGCCATCGGTGCCGCCGGTTGCCTGCTCAGCTACGCCAAGGAAACCCAGCGCACCGCCCTGCCGCATTTGCGCAGCCTGCGCCATGAGCGCCTGGATGACACCGTGGTGCTGGATGGCGCGAGCCGTCGCAACCTGGAACTGGACACCAACCTGGCCGGTGGCCGCGACAACACCCTGCAATCGGTGGTCGATCGCTGCCAGACCGCCATGGGCAGCCGTTTGCTGACCCGCTGGCTGAATCGTCCGCTGCGGGATCTGACCGTATTGCTGGCGCGCCAGACCTCGATCACGTGCCTGCTCGACGGCTACCGCTTTGAAAAGCTGCAACCGCAGCTCAAGGAAATCGGCGACATCGAGCGGATTCTGGCGCGGATCGGCCTGCGCAACGCCCGCCCTCGCGACCTCGCTCGTCTGCGCGATGCACTGGGCGCTTTGCCTGAGTTGCAAGTGGCGATGACCGAGCTGGAAGCACCGCACATCATTCAACTGGCCAAGACCACCAGCACCTACCCGGAACTGGCGGCGCTGCTGGAAAAAGCCATCATCGACAACCCGCCTGCGGTGATCCGTGACGGCGGCGTGTTGAAGACCGGTTACGACAGCGAACTCGACGATCTGCAATCGCTCAGCGAAAACGCCGGGCAGTTCCTGATTGATCTGGAAGCACGCGAGAAAGCCCGCACCGGCCTGTCGCACCTGAAGGTCGGTTACAACCGCATTCACGGCTACTTCATTGAACTGCCAAGCAAGCAAGCCGAATCCGCGCCGGCCGACTACATCCGTCGCCAGACGCTCAAAGGTGCCGAGCGTTTCATTACCCCGGAACTCAAGGCGTTCGAGGACAAGGCGCTGTCGGCCAAGAGCCGTGCCCTGGCCCGCGAGAAAATGCTTTACGAAGCGCTGCTCGAAGACCTGATCGCCCAATTGCCACCGCTGCAGGACACCGCCGCTGCGCTGGCCGAACTGGACGTACTGAGCAACCTGGCCGAACGAGCGCTGAACCTCGACCTGAACTGCCCGCGTTTCGTCGACGAGCCCTGCATGCGTATCACCCAGGGTCGTCACCCGGTGGTCGAGCAAGTGCTGAGCACGCCGTTCGTGGCCAACGACCTGAACCTCGACGACAACACGCGGATGCTGGTGATCACCGGTCCGAACATGGGCGGTAAATCCACCTACATGCGTCAGACCGCGCTGATCGTGTTGCTGGCGCACATCGGCAGCTTCGTGCCGGCGGCCAGTTGTGAACTGTCGCTGGTGGACCGGATCTTCACCCGGATCGGCTCCAGTGATGACCTGGCGGGCGGCCGTTCGACCTTCATGGTCGAAATGAGCGAAACCGCGAACATTCTGCACAACGCCACCGAACGCAGCCTGGTGCTGATGGACGAAGTCGGGCGCGGCACCAGCACCTTCGATGGCCTGTCCCTGGCATGGGCCGCCGCCGAGCGACTGGCGCACCTGCGGGCTTACACGCTGTTCGCCACCCACTACTTTGAGCTGACAGTGCTACCGGAGGCGCAACCACTGGTGGCCAACGTTCACCTCAATGCTACCGAGCACAACGAACGCATCGTGTTCCTGCACCATGTGCTGCCTGGGCCGGCGAGTCAGAGTTACGGCCTGGCAGTAGCGCAACTGGCCGGTGTGCCGAGCGAAGTGATCGTGCGTGCTCGCGAGCATTTGGGTCGCCTGGAAGCCACCGCCCTGCCCCACGAGGTTGCGCCACCCGTCAAAGGCAAACCGGCCGCGCCACAGCAAAGCGACATGTTCGCCARCCTGCCGCACCCGGTGCTCGACGAGTTGACTAAGCTCAACCTGGATGACATGACCCCGCGTCGTGCACTCGAAATGCTCTATACACTGAAGAACCGGATCTAACGCACTTGCCTGCAAGCTGTTAGAATCTCGCGCGGTTTGGGATGCTGCTGGCTAATAGCCTGGCCAGCAGACTATCGCTCCCAAACCTGGCGACCCCTACGTGAAGGGGCGCAGCAAGCCGCGCCTGAGGAGAAAATTAGAAATGACCTTCGTCGTCACCGACAACTGCATCAAGTGCAAGTACACCGACTGCGTAGAAGTCTGTCCGGTGGACTGCTTTTACGAAGGCCCGAACTTCCTGGTGATTCACCCGGATGAGTGCATCGACTGCGCATTGTGCGAACCAGAATGCCCTGCCGTGGCCATCTTCTCCGAAGATGAAGTGCCTGCCGGCATGGAGGAGTTCATTCAGCTGAACGTGGAACTGGCCGAAATCTGGCCGAACATCACCGAGAAGAAAGAATCGTTGCCTGATGCAGAAGAGTTTGATCGCGTCATCAACAAATCTGTAGGCAGTAAGCTCAAAGATCTCGAACGCTGATTACCCCCGCGTTCCGATAAAAGGCCCCACGAGGGCCTTTTTGCTTTTTTGCAGGCAAAAAAAGGGGCGGTTCGACCCGCCCACATTTTTTCCCTATTCCCTGTATTCCTTTTCATCGTCCTGATGAATCACTTCCTGTGATGTCCTTTCCCTTCATCCTTGAAAGGCGTGTCTGTCCGTCGACACAGTTCAGATAGTAGAGACTTCCTTACCAGGAGCAATCGGCCCGAATCAGGAAAACCTGTTGTCACATGCTCTTAACTTTAAAAAATATGCATACACATCAAATAGATAGATTTGATGTTGTAGGAAAATGGACGACTAGCGCCCTGTAAAAATAACGAACGCTTACGAAAGAGTAAGCAAAGACTTACAACGCAAGACTACAAACTTGCGGCAAACCCCCAGGCAATAAAAAACCCCGAACCAGTCGGGGTCTTTTACTACCGGTCAAGCGTATCGCCTATTGAAACAGCGACTCGCTCGACAGGCCGTTCTTCTCGAGAATCTCCCTAAGACGCTTCAGGCCTTCCACCTGAATCTGTCTGACCCGTTCCCGGGTCAGGCCGATCTCCAGGCCTACGTCTTCAAGCGTGCTGCTCTCGTGCCCCCGCAAGCCGAAGCGACGCACCACCACTTCGCGTTGCTTGTCGGTCAGCTCCGACAGCCATTGATCGATGCTTTGGGACAAATCGTCATCCTGCAGCAGCTCACAAGGGTCGGTTGGACGGTCATCAGTCAGGGTGTCCAGCAGGGTTTTATCCGAATCCGGACCCAGCGAGACGTCGACCGAAGAAACCCGCTCGTTGAGGCCAAGCATGCGCTTGACTTCGCCCACCGGTTTTTCCAGCAGGTTGGCGATTTCTTCGGGTGAGGGTTCATGATCGAGCTTTTGAGTCAGCTCCCGTGCAGCCCGCAGGTACACGTTAAGCTCCTTGACCACATGGATCGGCAACCGGATGGTCCGGGTCTGATTCATGATCGCGCGCTCGATGGTCTGACGAATCCACCAGGTTGCGTAGGTCGAAAAGCGGAAGCCGCGTTCAGGGTCGAACTTCTCCACTGCCCGAATCAAGCCGAGGTTACCCTCTTCGATCAGGTCCAGCAGCGACAGCCCACGATTGACGTAACGCCGGGCGATTTTAACCACCAGCCGCAGGTTGCTTTCAATCATGCGCTTGCGCCCGGCCGGATCGCCACTTTGCGACAGGCGCGCAAAATGAACTTCTTCTTCCGGGGAGAGCAATGGGGAAAAGCCGATTTCATTGAGGTACAACTGCGTGGCATCCAGTGCCCGCGTGTAATCGATGTACTTGTGCTGCTTTAGCGAAGCGGAGTGTTTGGATTTGGCACGAACGGAAGGTGGAGCTGCCCCTTCATCATTCGACATCGAATCCGTCCCGATGCCGGTCTCCATCAGGAGAACCTCATCGTCGATGTCAAACTCCGGCACTTCTTTACTGAGAGCCATTGTTATAGTCCTTTGGTGAGTTCGACCTCAAGCTCAAGCGGCGCCTTTATCCTTGGCAACGCTGGAGCCTGTTCCCTCTACGTGACGGAACAGGCTGGCTAACAAATCAACGACGTGGCAGGAATTGCAGCGGATCTACAGGTTTACCTTGCCGGCGAATCTCAAAATGCAGTTTCACCCGGTCTGTACCCGTTGACCCCATTTCGGCAATTGTCTGTCCGACCTTGACCTGCTGCCCCTCCCGAACCAACAGCCTGCGGTTATGTCCGTAGGCACTAACGTAGGTATCGCTGTGTTTGATGATGACTAATTCGCCGTAGCCCCTTAAGCCACTCCCGGCGTATACCACCGTCCCATCAGACGCAGCTAAAACAGGCTGTCCCAAATCTCCGGCGATATCAATTCCTTTATTCAAACTACCGTTTGAAGAGAATTTTCCAATCAGAATGCCATTAGATGGCCATCCCCAGCCGGTCGGGGCCGGTCCCGCAGGCGGCAATGGAGCGGGTGCCGGCTTGCTGGCGACGGACGGTGCAACCACCGTTGTCGTCGTAGTTGCGCCATTCGCCTGACGTCGGATTATCGTGGTTTTACTCGACGACGAAGGCGCCGAATCGGATGCGTTGGCCACCGCTGTCGGCGTTGATCCGGTGCGACCATCGAAGCGAATTATCTGACCCGGATGGATCGTGTAGGGCGTAGGAATGTTGTTCCGTGCGGCGAGGGCTTTGTAGTCCCATCCGTAGCGAAAAGCGATCGAGAACAGGGTGTCTTTTGGCCGAACGACATACTGACCCGTGGTCACTGCCGGACGTTGGGGCGTAGCGTTACTGCGATCGACGACACCGACGCTACTCGATTTGGTGCTGGAGCAACCGACCAGCAAGGTGCTCAAGACAAGGCCAGTCACCAGGCGCTGAAAGCTCGTTGTACTCATACGCTGCGCAATGACTGTGAGACTCACCCGCCGCTCCCTATGTGGTGGCTGAAATTGTGGTTTGCCGTGTCCCGGCTCGAGATGTCGCAAGTATAACGGGCCGAACAGGCTTTACCTTTAATGAAGCGAAATCGCGACGCGCACACGTTTGCTGACTGACGATAAATACCGTTTAACCAATCGATGCCGCTGTAAGACACGGCCAATCGAAGAGAATTCAGCGCGCCAAAACAAATGCTCAGGCCAGTGGTCCGTTGAGCAATGGCACGAAACGCACCGCCCCCAAAACCCGCCGGGAAAAGCCTTGTTCTTCGCGGATGATCAGCATCAGCTGTTGCACCTCGCCGGAGCCGACCGGAATCACCAGCCGTCCACCCGGTGCCAACTGATCGAGCAACGCCTGAGGCACATCGGTGGCCACTGCCGTGACGATGATGCCGTTGTAAGGCGCCAGCGCTGGCCAGCCCTCCCAGCCATCGCCCCACCGAAACACCACGTTGCGCAGGTTCAGCTCCACCAGGCGCTCCTTGGCCCGGTCCTGCAAAATCTTGATGCGCTCAACGGAAAACACCCGTTCGACCAACTGCGACAGCACCGCTGTCTGGTAGCCCGAGCCCGTGCCGATTTCCATCACCTTGTCCAAGGGACCTGCCTCCAGCAGCAACTCACTCATGCGAGCCACCATGTAGGGCTGGGAAATGGTCTGGTTGTGCCCGATAGGCAACGCCGTGTCTTCGTAAGCACGATGGGCCAGCGCTTCGTCGACAAACAGGTGACGCGGTGTACGACGGATGACTTCCAGCACCTTGGCATTGGAAACACCTTCTTCATACAGACGCTGAATCAGGCGCTCGCGGGTCCGTTGAGAGGTCATCCCGATGCCGCGACGCAGCATATCGTCTTGTTCACGAGACATTAGCGCAGCCCCTCCAACCAGCCATCGAGACTACTGAAGGCATCATTGAAGGTGCGATCCAGTTGCAGCGGGGTGATAGAAACATAACCCTGCATGACGGCATGGAAATCGGTGCCCGGGCCACCATCCTCAGCATCCCCGGCGGCGGCGATCCAGTAACCGGACTTGCCGCGGGGGTCGACCACTTTCATGGGTGCCGCGGCCCGTGCGCGATGCCCGAGGCGGGTCAGCTGAATACCGCGAATATGGTCCAGCGGCAAATTGGGAATGTTCACATTCAGTACCGTGCGCGGCGGCAGGTCGAGATCGCCATGGGCTTCGACCAGCTTGCGTGCAAAGTAGGCGGCTGTGGGAAGGTTCTCTACTTGTCGTGAGACCAACGAGAAGGCAAACGAAGGGCGCTCAAGGAAACGCCCCTCAAGGGCTGCCGCCACGGTGCCGGAATACAACACGTCATCGCCCAGGTTGGCGCCCAGGTTGATCCCCGAAACAACCATATCCGGTTCGCGCTCCAGCAAGCCGTTCAGGCCCAGGTGCACACAATCGGTGGGAGTGCCGTTCACGCTGATAAAGCCGTTGGCCAGAGTTTGCGGGTGCAACGGACGGTCGAGCGTCAGCGAGCTGCTGGCGCCGCTTTTGTCCTGGTCCGGGGCGATAACCACGCATTCGGTGTAATCCGCCAGCGCAGCATAAAGCGCGGCGAGACCGGGTGCGGTTACCCCATCGTCGTTAGAAATCAGAATACGCATGGGCTGTCCGTCTGCCCCACCGGCACCAGATCAACAAGCTCGCGCACCAATACGGTGGCAAAGCATCCGGCCGGTAGGACGAATTCCAGTTGCAGAATGTCAGGCTCGGGATAATGCCACGTCAACCCACCAATGGGCAGCCGCAGAATGCGACGTTCGTGGCTCATACCGGCGTTAATCAACCAATCACGCAAGTCCGCTTCGCGAGCGGCGATTTCCTGCTCCAGTACATGGACAACGCCGGTCGCCGGCGAGTCACCTTCGCCCCACTGCGGGCCTGTCGGATGCAGATCGAGTATCGCCAGTCGCGGGTCGTTGCATTCGGCCTCACCGGCTGGAAAGAAGCTGCGACTGTCGGTGAAGGCCAGCAGATCGCCGACCTGGGCCTGCTGCCAGGTACCATCGGCGACGCGTGCCGCCAACACCTGATTAAACAAAAAACTGCGCGCGGTGGAGAGCAGACGCGAGCGCACGTTGCGCTGCTCAGGCAACGCTTTGCGCGCGGCCCAGGCACGGGCATCGACCACATTGCCGCCGTCGAAGCCGAAACGTTGGGCACCGAAATAATTGGGAATACCCTGCTTGGCGATCAGTTGCAGTCGCTGTTCAATCGCCGTTTTGTCGCCAGCAAATTGAGTCAGGCGCAAGGTGAAACCATTAGCCGAATGAGCGCCGCGTTGCAGCTTGCGCTTATGCCGACCGGTCTTGAGAATTTTCAGCGTGTCGTTTTCGGCGGCCGACAAATCAGGATCAGCCTTGCCCGGCAGTTGCACGCTGAACCATTGGCGCGTCAGCGCCTGACGGTCCTTGAGCCCGGCATAACTGACGGTGCGCAATGGCACGCCCGCAGCCTTGGCGATACGCCGCGCCGCTTCCTCGGTATTCAGTCCGCGCTTTTCCACCCAGATCCACAAATGCTCGCCATCACCGCTGAGGGGGATATCGAGCACTTCATCGACCTGAAAATCTTCTGCCGTGGCTTTCAGAACCGCGGTGCCAAGCGCCTCACCATAGGCCCGCGGGCCAAGCAATTGCGATTCGTTCATGCGCGCAGCAACAAGGCAACGGAGTGCACGGCAATGCCTTCTTCGCGCCCGACAAAGCCAAGCTTTTCGGTGGTGGTAGCTTTCACGTTCACTTGATCCAGTTCAATTTGAAGATCCGCGGCAATCAGCGCGCGCATCGATTCGATATGCGGGGCCATTTTCGGCGCCTGGGCGACGATGGTGTTATCAACATTGCCGACTTTCCAGCCTTTGGCATGAATCAATGCGACGACATGACGCAACAGCACACGGCTGTCGGCGCCCTTGAAGGTCGGGTCGGTGTCCGGGAAATGCTTGCCGATATCACCCAGCGCGGCCGCGCCGAGCAAGGCATCGCTCAAGGCGTGCAGCAGGACGTCACCGTCGGAGTGAGCGAGCAGCCCGAAGCCGTGTGCAATGCGCACGCCGCCCAGAGTAATGAAATCGCCTTCAGCGAAACGGTGCACATCATAGCCGTGGCCAATACGCATAAAAAAACGCCCCGATTTTTGTCAGGGCGTGATTCTACCTGCTTTGTCGATCATTAGGCGCCTAGTGCACGCCCATGATGTTGCAAGTGATCGCCGATAAAACTGGCGATGAAGAAATAGCTGTGGTCATAGCCCGGTTGCAGGCGCAACGTCAGCGGATAACCGGCCAGTTTGGCCGCCTGTTGCAAGGCTTCAGGCTTGAGCTGGGTGGCAAGAAAATCATCGCGATCGCCTTGATCCACCAGCAGCGGCAACTGCTCGTCAGCCTCGGCAATCAATGCACAGGCATCCCATTCACGCCACTTCGAACGGTCTTCACCCAGGTAACGACTGAAGGCTTTCTGACCCCATGGGCAATCCATGGGATTGTTGATCGGCGAGAACRCCGACACCGATTGATAACGCCCCGGGTTGCGCAGCGCGCAGACCAGYGCGCCATGGCCCCCCATGGAGTGCCCGCTGATGCCACGCTTGTCCGATGCAGGGAAATGGGCTTCAACCAATGCCGGCAATTCCTGCACGACGTAGTCATGCATCCGATAGTGCCGCGACCATGGTTCCTGCGTGGCATTCAGATAAAACCCGGCACCCAGTCCGAAGTCCCAGGCCCCCTCCGGATCACCCGGCACATCCGGACCGCGCGGGCTGGTGTCCGGCGCCACAATAATCAGCCCCAACTCGGCGGCCATGCGCATGGCGCCGGCCTTTTGCATGAAGTTCTCGTCGGTGCAGGTCAGGCCGGACAACCAGTACAGCACCGGCAATTTGCCGCCCTGCTCCGCTTGCGGCGGCAGATACACGGCAAACACCATGTCGCAGCCGAGCACATCTGAACGGTGCCGATAGCGCTTGTGCCAGCCGCCGAAGCTTTTCTGGCAGGAGATATTTTCCAGGCTCATGACCGACCTCAGAAATGGATGACGGAACGGATGCTCTTGCCTTCATGCATCAGGTCGAACGCCTTGTTGATATCTTCCAGGCCCATGGTGTGGGTGATGAACGTGTCCAGCGGGATCTCACCGGTCTCGGCCATTTCAACGTAGCTTGGCAACTCGGTACGACCACGCACGCCGCCGAACGCCGAACCGCGCCAGACGCGACCGGTGACCAGCTGGAATGGTCGGGTGGAGATTTCCTGACCGGCACCGGCGACGCCGATGATGACCGACTCGCCCCAGCCTTTGTGGCAGCACTCAAGGGCGGCGCGCATCAATTGCACATTGCCGATGCACTCGAAGGAAAAGTCGACGCCGCCATCGGTCATGTCGACGATGACTTCCTGAATCGGACGGTCGAAGTCTTTCGGGTTCACGCAGTCGGTTGCACCCAGTTGCTTGGCGATCTCGAATTTGGCCGGGTTGATGTCGATGGCAATGATGCGTGCAGCCTTGGCTTTTACCGCGCCAATCACCGCCGACAGACCAATGCCGCCGAGGCCGAAAATAGCCACGGTGTCACCCGGTTTCACCTTGGCCGTATTGAGCACCGCGCCGATGCCGGTGGTGACACCGCAGCCCAGCAGGCAGACCTTTTCAAGTGGCGCTTCTTTTGCAATTTTGGCGACGGCGATTTCCGGCAGCACGGTGTATTCGGAGAACGTCGAAGTCCCCATGTAGTGGAAAATCGGCTGGCCCTTGTAGGAAAAACGAGAAGTGCCGTCGGGCATCAGACCTTTGCCTTGAGTCGCGCGAATCGCCTGACACAAGTTGGTTTTGCCCGACAGGCAGAATTTGCACTGGCGGCATTCCGGGGTGTACAGCGGGATCACATGATCGCCGACTGCAACCGAGGTCACGCCCTCGCCGATCGCTTCAACCACCGCGCCACCTTCGTGACCGAGGATTGACGGGAAGATACCTTCCGGATCAGCGCCGGACAGCGTGTAGGCATCGGTATGGCAGACGCCGGAAGCAACCACACGCAACAGAACTTCGCCGGCCTTGGGCATGGCGACATCGACCTCGACGATCTCGAGGGGTTTCTTGGCCTCGAAGGCAACGGCAGCGCGCGACTTGATCATGTGGGTTCTCCAGTGAATAAAAACGAGACAATGAGTGTAATACACCGTCGTTCGGTGAATAATCCGGACAAAAGCAAAACATTATTGCTACACAGGGATAATTCTAGGTGTCCGAGAATCGCTGGGAAGGTATCGACGAGTTCGTCGCCGTCGCCGAGTGCAGCCAGTTCACGGCTGCCGCTGAACGACTTGGGGTTTCTTCCTCCCATGTCAGTCGACAAATCGTACGCCTGGAAGAGCGCCTTCAGACACGACTGCTGTATCGCAGCACCCGCCGGGTCACGCTGACCGAAGCCGGGCAAACGTTTCTGCAGCATTGCCAGCGTTTGCAGGATGGTCGCGAAGAGGCGTTGCGCGCGGTGGGCGACCTGACCAGCGAGCCCAAGGGCATGTTGCGCATGACCTGCGCCGTGGCGTACGGCGAACGTTTTATCGTGCCGCTGGTGACGCGGTTCATGGGGCTTTATCCACAACTGCGTGTCGACATCGAACTGAGCAATCGCCCGCTCGATCTGGTGCATGAGGGCCTCGACCTGGCGATCCGCCTTGGGCGCTTGCAAGACTCCCGGCTGGTCGCCACTCGCCTGGCACCACGACGCATGTACCTGTGCGCATCGCCGTCCTATCTGGAGCGTTATGGTCGGCCACATAGCCTGTCGGAACTGAGTCGCCACAACTGCCTCATCGGCAGCTCGGACCTGTGGCAACTGGAACAGAACGGGCGGGAATTTTCGCAGCGGGTACAAGGAAACTGGCGCTGCAACAGTGGGCAAGCGGTGCTGGATGCAGCGCTGCAAGGCGTAGGGTTGTGTCAGCTACCGGACTATTACGTGCTGGAGCATTTGAAAAGCGGCGCATTGATTTCGTTACTGGACGCGCATCAACCACCGAATACCGCCGTATGGGCGCTTTATCCACAGCAACGGCATCTGTCGCCCAAAGTGCGCAAATTGGTGGATTACTTGAAGGAAGGGTTGGCCGAACGGCCGGAGTACGCGGCTTAGCGGCGATTGGCCCAACGCTGGCGCAGCCATTCAAGGTCTTCGGGACGAGTGACCTTGAGATTGTCGGATCGACCTTCTATCAACCGTGGCGCCATGCCCGCCCATTCCATGGCCGACGCTTCATCGGTGATGACCGCATCAGCGACGAGACTGTCCGCCAATGCCCGATGCAATGCGCCCAGGCGAAACATCTGCGGCGTATAGGCTTGCCAGATCACACTGCGATCCACGGTTTCGACGACACGACCGTGCTTGTCGACCCGCTTGAGGGTATCGCGTGCCGGCACCGCCAGCAGCCCGCCTACCGGATCATCGGCTAATTCACTCAGCAACTTGTCCAGATCATCACGATTCAGATTCGGCCGAGCAGCGTCGTGAACCAGCACCCAGTCTTCATCATCAGCACCCAGCGCATGCAAATGCAGCAAGGCATTGAGTACCGAACCGGAACGCTCGGAGCCACCCTCAACCCGCTGAATACGCGGATCGCAAGCACTTGCAAGGTTCGGCCAATACGGATCATCAACAGCAAGACTGACCACCACCCCCTTCAGGCAGGGATGATCAAGGAAACAGCCGAGGCTGTGTTCGAGAATAGTGCGCCCGCCCAGTTGCAAGTATTGCTTGGGACGGTCTGCGGCCATACGGGCACCTACACCCGCGGCAGGGATCACGGCCCAGAAGGCCGGTAACGAGGTGTTCATTGAGCCAACTGGTAAAGGGTTTCACCGTCCTTGACCATGCCCAACTCATGGCGAGCCCGCTCTTCAACGGTCTCCATGCCTTTTTTCAGCTCGCTGACCTCGGCGTCCATGACCCGATTGCGTTCCAGCAACCCTTCGTTCTCAGTCTGTTGATCCGCGATCTGCTGAGTCAGCTCAGCCACTTGCGCCAGACTGCCATTACCTACCCACAGGCGGTATTGCAGGCCAGCCAGCAACAGGAGCAAAACGAGGAACAACCAATTGGGACTGCGCATCGAATATCAGGTTTCCAGTGAAAAAAGACAGCCATGCAAAAACTTTGAAGCTTCTGATAGCACGAAGCCTGGAAAATCCAGGCTTGTGCTTATAAGGCATCAGATTAGTGGCAAAAACGTCGCTGTAGCGATTTTTCCGACACAATCCGGTGTCTTTTTACCATTTAGCAATTAACCGCGGAACTCGCTGCGGCCATTGTATTTGGCTTTGCCATTCAACTGCTCTTCGATACGCAGCAGTTGGTTGTACTTGGAAACGCGGTCCGAACGGCACAGGGAACCGGTTTTGATCTGACCAGCCGAAGTGCCCACAGCCAGGTCGGCGATGGTCGAATCTTCGGTTTCGCCGGAGCGGTGCGAGATCACAGCCGTGTAACCCGCAGCCTTGGCCATCTGGATGGCTTCCAGGGTTTCGGTCAGGGTGCCGATCTGGTTGAACTTGATCAGGATCGAGTTGGCGATCTTTTTATCGATGCCTTCTTTCAGGATCTTGGTATTGGTCACGAACAGGTCGTCGCCTACCAACTGAGTCTTCTCTCCGATCTTGTCG
This sequence comes from Pseudomonas sp. P1_F1_2, assembly GCF_056405815.1. Taxonomy (NCBI): domain Bacteria; kingdom Pseudomonadati; phylum Pseudomonadota; class Gammaproteobacteria; order Pseudomonadales; family Pseudomonadaceae; genus Pseudomonas; species Pseudomonas sp. P1_F1_2. The sequence goes on from NZ_JBFUBK010000040.1 coordinate 17,015, forward strand.
GTGAGGATTTTCCAGCCTGCCCAGTCGGACTCGTCCAGGCCGTCTTCGATCGAGATGATCGGGTAACGCTCGGTCAGGCCTTTCAGGTAGTCAGCGAAACCTTCAGCGGTGAACACCTGGCCTTCGCCGGACAGGTTGTACTTGCCGTCTTCGTAGAACTCGCTCGCAGCGCAGTCCAGAGCCAGGGTCACGTCGGTGCCCAGCTTGTAACCGGCGTTGGCTACCGCTTCGGAGATCACTTTCAAAGCGTCTTCGTTGGAGGCCAGGTTCGGTGCAAAACCACCTTCGTCACCGACAGCAGTGCTCAGGCCACGTGCCTTCAGAACAGCCTTGAGGTGATGGAAAATCTCGGTGCCCATGCGCAGACCTTCCGAGAAAGACTTGGCGCCAACCGGCTGAACCATGAATTCCTGGATGTCGACGTTGTTATCGGCGTGCTCGCCACCGTTGATGATGTTCATCATCGGAACCGGCATCGAGTAAACACCCGGGGTACCGTTCAGGTTGGCGATGTGAGCGTACAGCGGCAGGTCCTGGTCCTGTGCTGCTGCCTTGGCCGCGGCCAGGGAAACGGCGAGGATCGCGTTAGCGCCCAGGGAGCCTTTGTTTTCGGTACCGTCGAGCTTGATCATCGCGTGATCCAGCGCTTTCTGGTCGCTTGGGTCCATGCCTTTCAACAGATCGCGGATCGGACCGTTGATGTTGGCCACGGCCTTCAGAACGCCTTTGCCCAGGTAACGGCTCTTGTCGCCATCACGCAGCTCGAGTGCTTCACGCGAGCCAGTGGAAGCACCGGACGGCGCGCAGGCGCTGCCGATGATGCCGTTATCGAGAAGCACGTCCGCTTCCACGGTGGGATTGCCACGGGAGTCGAGAACTTCACGACCTTTGATGTCGACGATTTTTGCCATTGTTGTAAACACTCCAAAGTTGACGAAAACACTGTAGGAGCACGGCTTGCCGGCGATGGAGCCCTCAAGGACGCCATCGCTGGCAAGCCATGCTCCTACAAGAGCAGTGCGGCCAGCGGGCCAGAGCATAAATTCGTGCGGTACTTTACCGGAGAATTGAGGTTTACGCGGTTTCTACCGTCGGAAAACTCTTCACCAGTTCGTCCAACGCTTTGAGCTGGGCCAGGAATGGCTCCAGTTTGTCCAGACGCAAGGCGCAAGGGCCGTCGCATTTGGCGTTGTCCGGGTCCGGGTGGGCTTCGAGGAACAGGCCGGCCAGCGACTGGCTCATGCCAGCCTTGGCCAGATCCGTCACCTGGGCACGACGACCACCGGCGGAATCGGAACGACCACCGGGCATTTGCAGCGCGTGAGTCACGTCGAAGAACACCGGGTATTCGAATTGCTTCATGATACCGAAGCCGAGCATGTCGACGACCAGGTTGTTGTAGCCGAAGCTCGAACCGCGCTCGCAAAGGATCAACTGATCGTTGCCCGCTTCCACGCACTTGCTGAGGATGTGTTTCATCTCATGCGGTGCGAGGAACTGGGCTTTCTTGATGTTGATCACCGCACCAGTCTTGGCCATCGCGACCACGAGGTCGGTCTGGCGCGACAGGAAGGCCGGCAGCTGGATGATGTCGCAGACTTCAGCGACGATCGCGGCCTGATCAGGCTCGTGGACGTCGGTGATGATCGGCACACCGAAGGCTTGCTTGATGTCCTGGAAAATCCGCATGCCCTCTTCCAGGCCGGGGCCACGGTAAGAGGTCACGGAGGAACGGTTGGCCTTGTCAAAGCTGGCCTTGAACACATAAGGGATGCCGAGTTTTTCGGTGACCTTTACGTACTCTTCGCAGACCTGCATCGCCATGTCGCGGCTTTCCAGCACGTTCATGCCACCGAAAAGCACCATTGGCTTGTCGTTGGCAATCTCGATATCGCCTACGCGGATGATCTTCTGCGCCATCGGATTTACGCCTTCTTCTGGTGTTGAATCAACGCTGCTTTAACGAAACCGCTGAACAACGGGTGACCGTCACGCGGTGTCGAGGTGAACTCAGGGTGGAACTGGCAAGCGACGAACCATGGATGATCCGGAGCCTCAACCACTTCAACCAGCGCACCATCACCGGAACGACCGGAGATTTTCAGGCCGGCTTCCATGATTTGCGGCAGCAGGTTGTTGTTCACTTCATAGCGGTGACGGTGACGCTCGACGATGACGTCTTTGGCGTAGCAGTCATGTACCAGCGAACCCGGCTCCAGCAGGCAATCCTGAGCGCCGAGGCGCATGGTGCCGCCCAGATCGGACGATTCGGTACGGGTTTCGACCGCGCCGGTAGCATCTTCCCACTCGGTGATCAGGCCCACGACCGGATGGCCGCTGGCGCGATCGAATTCGGTTGAGTTGGCGTCTTTCCAGCCCAGCACGTTACGAGCGAACTCGATCACGGCCACTTGCATGCCCAGGCAGATGCCCAGGTACGGAACCTTGTTTTCGCGAGCGTATTGAACGGCGGTGATCTTGCCTTCCACGCCACGCAGACCGAAGCCGCCCGGTACGAGGATCGCGTCAACACCTTCGAGCAACGCAGTGCCCTGGTTTTCGATGTCTTCGGAATCGATGTAGCGCAGGTTGACCTTGGTGCGGTTGCTGATGCCGGCGTGACTCATCGCTTCGATCAGCGACTTGTAGGCGTCCAGCAGCTCCATGTACTTGCCGACCATCGCGATGGTGACTTCGTGTTCCGGGTTCAGCTTGGCGTCAACCACCGCTTCCCACTCGGACAGGTCAGCGCTGCCGCATTGCAGGCCGAAACGCTCGACCACGAAATCATCCAGGCCCTGGGAGTGCAGGATGCCCGGGATCTTGTAGATGGTGTCGGCGTCTTCCAGCGCGATCACCGCACGTTCTTCAACGTTGGTGAATTGCGCGATCTTGCGGCGCGAAGAGATGTCGATCGGGTGATCGGAGCGGCAAACCAGTACGTCTGGCTGCAGGCCAATGGAACGCAATTCCTTGACCGAGTGCTGGGTCGGCTTGGTTTTGGTTTCGCCGGCAGTGGCAATGTACGGCACCAGCGTCAGGTGCATCAGCATCGCGCGCTTGGCGCCGACTTCGAAACGCAATTGGCGGATCGCTTCCAGGAACGGTTGCGATTCGATGTCACCCACGGTGCCACCGATCTCGACCATCGCCACGTCGGCATCGCCGGCGCCCTTGATGATCCGGCGCTTGATTTCGTCGGTGATGTGCGGAATCACCTGGATGGTTGCACCCAGGTAGTCACCACGGCGCTCTTTGCGCAGCACGTGCTCGTAGACACGGCCAGTGGTGAAGTTGTTGTTCTGGGTCATGGTCGTGCGGATGAACCGCTCGTAGTGGCCCAGGTCCAGGTCGGTCTCGGCGCCGTCGTGGGTGACGAACACTTCACCGTGCTGGAACGGGCTCATCGTGCCCGGGTCAACGTTGATGTACGGGTCCAGCTTCAGCATGGTGACCTTAAGTCCCCGCGCCTCCAGGATGGCCGCCAATGAAGCCGATGCAATGCCTTTCCCCAATGAAGAAACAACACCGCCCGTGACGAATATGTAGCGCGTCATGAAAAACCCTAGAAGTCTGCGTTAAAGCGGTCCGAGCCGCCGGGGAAAGCGAAGGAAGGCCGAAGCCCCCGATCACCTGCATTAATCACAGTGCACCTTTCAAAAAAACCGCCGCGTTGGGACAGACCGGCAGATGAAACACCGGTACGTTGCTCGCTACACATTTTTTGGAATCGCCCAGCAAAGACTGCTTGGTAATCGGCAACTCCTGCAATTCAGGCGAATCCACAGAAGTTGTATCAAGAAGGGAGCGTAGTCTACCGGAAAGCCCCTTTCAGCTCAAACCTTGATCTTCGCTCGGCGGTTGCCAATGCAAATGCCAGCCATCTTGCCCACTGCCATTCAAGCCCCGTACGTTGGCCACTGCCAGCAATTGCCCCTCGCGGTAGACCAGCGGCAATCTGCCACGGATGAAGCCCGGAACCCCGCGTTCATTGAACAAACGCTTGAGATCGCGATGACCGCGATCGGGCAAATTCATGACCTCGCCTCCCTGACGATAGCGGATTTGCAGCGAGCCATCGGGGATTTGCCCGGTGAGTGTGAGCACGCCGTTATCCGGCAATTCCAGCGGTGTCGAAGGATCCGGCCAATCCACGGCAGGCGGCGAATTGCGGAGCCAACAGCCCGAGAGCCACCAGATACGTCCAGCCGAACGATGCACTTCGCCATCGGCCAGCTGCCAGACCGGACGGGCATCACCGGTGGCATCACGCAAATCCTCCCAACCCGACCAATGGTCACTGTCCGGCAACCGCGTCAGTGCTGTGAGCCAGTGGCTCAGCGCGTTACGCTGGCGAGCGGCAGAGTGCCTTGCAAGGCAAGCCAGCTCCAGAGATTGCACGCCCAGCCAGTCGAACTCATGGGCTGTTGCCGCTTCGACCAGATCAATTTCTGCCAACTCATCCAGCAAAGCCTGCGCTTCACTCAAGTGAGCAGCGCTACGCGCCATCGTCACCGCCGCTTGCGGCCAGCGCTCGGTCAATACCGGAAACACCTGATGCCGCAGGTAGTTGCGGGAGAACTGGCGATCCTGGTTCGAAGGGTCTTCGATCCAGCTCAGCCGGTGTTCGGTTGCGTAGGCTTCAAGTTCGGCGCGTGAGACATCCAGCAGCGGGCGCAGAAGATGTCCACGGCCCAAGACCCGCTCACGCGGCATTCCCGACAAACCTCTCACCCCGGCTCCGCGCAACAGTCGGAACAACAGGGTTTCAGCCTGATCGTCACGGTGCTGGGCGGTCAGCAGAATGTCCTCGGCATGAATCACCGCGCTGAACGCCCCGTAACGCGCCTCACGGGCGGCGCGCTCGATACTGGCGCCAGGTTGAACCTGAACACGAACCACCTGTAGCGACACACCGAGCGCATCACAGACCGACTGACAATGCTCCGGCCAGGCATCCGCCGCCGCTTGCAGGCCGTGATGAACATGAATGGCGCTGAGCGCCGGCAGGGATTCGGTTTTTGCCAGGTCGGCGAGAAGGTGCAGCAGGACGGTGGAGTCGAGACCACCGGAGAACGCGATGTGCCAGGTTGTGGCGTTGCGCCATGGAGCGAGTTGTTTGAGAAGCGTTGCACAAAGTGTCATTGACGCACCAAAACCTGTAGGAGCCGAGCTTGCTCGCGATGAACGTTAACGCGGTCGGTCTGTTAAACCGACGCGCCCCAATCGCGGGCAAGCCTTACTCCTACATGATGGAGGAGCGATCGATCAGAGACCGTAGCTCATCAGTCGCTCGTAACGACGGGCCAGCAGCGCATCATTGTCGAACTTCTTCAGCATCGCCAGTTGCGAGCTCAGCTCGGCACGGATCGACGCAGCCGCAGCAGCCGGGTCACGGTGTGCGCCGCCCAATGGCTCGCCGATCACCTTATCCACAATGCCCAGGCCTTTCAGGCGCTCGGCAGTGATGCCCATCGCTTCAGCGGCGTCCGGGGCTTTCTCGGMGGTTTTCCACAGAATCGATGCACAACCTTCCGGCGAAATCACCGCGTAGGTCGAGTACTGCAGCATGTTCAACTGATCGCAAACACCAATCGCCAAAGCACCACCGGAACCACCTTCACCGATCACGGTGGCGATGATTGGGGTTTTCAGACGCGACATGACACGCAGGTTCCAGGCGATCGCTTCGCTCTGGTTACGCTCTTCAGCGTCAATACCAGGGTAAGCGCCCGGGGTGTCAATGAAGGTCAGGATCGGCATTTTGAAACGCTCGGCCATTTCCATCAGGCGGCACGCCTTGCGGTAGCCTTCAGGACGCGGCATGCCGAAGTTGCGGCGAACCTTCTCGCGCACTTCGCGGCCTTTCTGGTGACCGATGATCATGACCGGCTGGTCGTCCAGACGGGCGATACCGCCAACGATGGCAGCGTCATCGGAGAAATGACGGTCACCGTGCAACTCATCGAACTCGGTGAAAATGTGTTCGATGTAGTCCAGGGTATACGGACGTTTCGGGTGACGCGCCAGGCGTGCGATCTGCCAGCTGGTCAGCTTGCCGAAGATGTCTTCGGTCAGCGTGCTGCTTTTGTCCTGCAGGCGGGAGATCTCATCGCCGATATTCAGCGAATTGTCGTTACCGACCAAGCGCAACTCTTCGATCTTGGCTTGCAGGTCGGCGATCGGCTGTTCGAAATCTAGAAAATTCGGGTTCATAGGCGTCCGTCTTGGGTCGACGTCCAAGAGAGCTTGGGCCGGCCGGTTGTCTATTCGCGCCCTACCTTAAGGGAGAGGCGCGTTCAGGTCGAGATTAAAAATTCGGGTCGAGATCAGGGCACGTTCCAAGGGGGACGAATGGCACCTGACCGTCAACGGTATTGGAGGAAGACGTTGTCTCGCCCGAACTGGTCACGCAAGGCTTGAATCAACGCATCCGCCGGATCGATTCGCCAGGTCTCGCCAAACTGCAGCAAGGCCTTAGCATCGGGGCTCGTGTACTCCATGGTGATCGGGCACGCACCGCGGTGACGCTTGAACAACTCACCCAGCCAGCGTAGCTGATCACCCTTCAAATCCTTGGTTTGCAGCTTCAGGCGCAGGCTCTCGGCGAGGTTGGTGCGCGCATCTTCCATGCTCATCACCCGCTTGACCCGCAGCTTCAGGCCACCGGAGAAGTCGTCATTACTGACCTCGCCCTCGACCACCACCATCGCGTCCGTCTGCAACAGCGACTGCGCCGTATGGAACGCCTCGGCAAACAACGACGCCTCGATCCGMCCSGAGCGATCRTCGAGGGTGATGAAGCCCATCTTGTCGCCYTTTTTGTTCTTCATMACCCGCAGGGCGATGATCATGCCGGCGACCGTTTGGGTATCGCGCGCAGGCTTCAAATCGATGATGCGCTGACGGGCAAAGCGACGGATTTCACCTTCGTATTCGTCAATCGGGTGGCCGGTCAGGTACAGGCCCAGGGTGTCTTTCTCCCCTTTCAACCGCTCCTTGAGGGTCAGTTCCTTGGCCTTGCGATGACTGGCGTAGACGTCCGCGTCTTCTTCGACAAACAGACCGCCAAACAGGTCGGCATGGCCGCTGTCCTGGGTGCGCGCGGTTTGTTCGGCGGCTTTGATCGCCCCTTCCATCGCGGCCAGCAAGATCGCACGATTCTGGTCGATGCTCGCCTGATAAGCCTTCGGTTCGTCATGGAAACAAGGCCCCAGACGATCCAGCGCGCCACTGCGGATCAAACCGTCCAGGGTGCGCTTGTTGATACGCTTGAGATCGACACGGGCACAGAAGTCGAACAGATCCTTGAACGGACCGTCCTGGCGCGCCTCGGTGATCGCTTCCACCGGACCTTCGCCCACGCCCTTGATCGCGCCGAGGCCGTAAATAATCCGGCCTTCGTCATTCACCGTGAACTTGAACTCGGAGGCATTCACATCCGGCGCGTCGAGACGCAGCTTCATGGTGCGAATTTCTTCGATCAAGGTCACAACCTTGTCGGTGTTGTGCATGTCCGCCGACAGCACCGCCGCCATGAATGGCGCCGGGTAATGCGTTTTCAGCCACGCCGTCTGGTACGACACCAGGCCATACGCCGCGGAGTGGGATTTGTTGAAGCCGTAGCCGGCGAATTTTTCTACCAGGTCGAAAATGTTACCGGCAAGGTCAGCGTCGATGTTGTTGGTCGCGCAACCTTCAATGAAACCGCCGCGCTGCTTGGCCATTTCTTCCGGTTTTTTCTTACCCATGGCACGACGCAGCATGTCCGCACCGCCGAGGGTGTAACCGGCCATGACCTGGGCAATCTGCATCACCTGTTCCTGATACAGGATGATGCCGTAAGTCGGCGCCAGTACGGGCTTGAGGCCTTCGTACTGGTAATCCGAGTGCGGGTACGCGAGCTCGGCGCGGCCGTGCTTACGGTTGATAAAGTCGTCCACCATGCCCGATTGCAATGGACCCGGACGGAACAGGGCCACCAGTGCGATCAAGTCTTCCAGGCAGTCGGGCTTGAGCTTTTTGATCAGCTCCTTCATGCCGCGCGACTCAAGCTGGAACACCGCCGTGGTTTCGGCTTTTTGCAGCAGTGTGTAGGTCGGCTTGTCGTCCAGCGGAATGAACGCGATGTCCAGCGGCGGTTCGTCGACCTTCGCGCGGTCGCGGTTGATGGTCTTCAACGCCCAATCGATAACGGTCAGGGTCCGCAGGCCGAGGAAGTCGAACTTCACCAAACCGGCCGCTTCAACGTCATCCTTGTCGAACTGGGTCACCAGACCGTCACCGGCCTCATCGCAATAAATCGGCGAGAAGTCCGTCAGTTTGGTCGGCGCGATCACCACACCACCGGCGTGTTTACCGACGTTTCGCACGACGCCTTCCAGCTTGCGGGCCATTTCCCAGATTTCGGCGGCTTCTTCATCGACCTTGATGAAGTCACGCAGGATCTCTTCCTGCTCATACGCCTTTTCCAGGGTCATGCCGACTTCGAACGGAATCATCTTCGACAGACGATCCGCCAGTCCGTAGGACTTGCCCTGCACCCGCGCCACGTCCCGGACCACGGCTTTTGCAGCCATGGAACCGAAGGTGATGATCTGGCTTACGGCGTTGCGACCGTACTTGTCGGCCACGTATTCAATTACCCGATCACGACCGTCCATGCAGAAGTCGACGTCGAAGTCGGGCATCGATACCCGTTCCGGGTTAAGGAAACGTTCGAACAGCAGGTCATATTCGAGCGGATCGAGGTCCGTAATCTTTTGTACATAGGCCACCAGCGACCCGGCGCCCGAACCCCGGCCGGGACCTACCGGGACGCCGTTGCTCTTGGCCCACTGAATGAAGTCCATAACGATCAGGAAGTAACCGGGGAACCCCATCTGGATGATGATATCCAGCTCGAAATTCAACCGGTCGACGTAGACCTGACGCTTGGCCTCGTAGTCTTCGGTGGTGTCCTTGGGCAGCAGAACGGTCAGCCGTTCTTCCAGGCCATCAAAGGACACCTTGCGGAAATACTCGTCGATGGTCATGCCATCGGGAATCGGGAAGTTGGGCAGAAAGTGTTTGCCCAATTTCACTTCGATGTTGCAGCGCTTGGCGATCTCGACTGTGTTTACCAGTGCCTCGGGCAGGTCACTGAACAACTCGGCCATTTCCTCGGCGCTTTTGAGGTATTGCTGATCGCTGTAATTCTTCGAACGGCGCGGATCGTCGAGGGCGCGGCCCTCACCGATGCAAACGCGGGTTTCGTGAGCGGCGAAGTCTTCCTGCTTGATGAAGCGCACATCGTTGGTCGCGACCAGTGGCGCACCGATTTTGTCGGCCAGGGCCACGGCACCGTGCAACTGCTCTTCATCGTTGGGGCGATTGGTGCGCTGGATTTCCAGATAAAAACGGTCCRGAAACACCGCCATCCATTCGCGCGCCAGGTTTTCCGCTTCAGCCGGGTTGCCACTGAGCATGGCCAGGCCAATTTCGCCCTCTTTCGCCGCTGAGAGCATGATCAAGCCTTCGCTGGCTTCGGCGACCCATTCGCGCTCGATGATCACCGAGCCATTGCGCTGGCCGTCGATGAAACCACGGGAAATCAGTTCAGTCAGGTTGCGATAGCCGACAGCGTTCATGGCCAGCAGGCTGATCCGGCTAAGGGCGTTGTCCGGATCCTTGTTCGACAGCCACAAGTCGGCGCCACAGATCGGCTTGATCCCGGCCCCCATGGAGGCTTTGTAGAATTTGACCAGGGAACACATGTTGTTCTGGTCGGTGACCGCTACGGCAGGCATGTTCATGCCGACCAGGGTCTTGACCAGCGGTTTGATCCGCACCAGACCGTCGACCAGGGAATATTCAGTGTGCAGGCGTAGGTGAACGAATGAAGCCGGCATAGTGATCCTGTCTAGAAACGTGAAGACAACAAGGCCCGGATTGTACCGGGCCTTGAGTAAAACATCAGCCTTGCGACTAACTCTCGATCAGACTTTCCCGCGCCTCGTACGCCAGGCGCACCGGGGCGAACGAGCGGCGGTGAATCGGCGTTGGCCCCAAGCGGGCCAGCGCTTCCAGATGAACGGGGGTCGGATAGCCTTTGTGCCCGCCGATGCCGTAACCCGGGTAAATCAGTTCGAACGCGGCCATTTCGCGGTCGCGGCTGACCTTGGCCAGAATCGATGCCGCGGCAATGGCTGGCACCTTGCCGTCGCCCTGCACCACCGCTTCAGCGCGCATCGACAGTTTCGGGCAACGATTGCCGTCGATCATGGCCAGTTTCGGCTGGATGTGCAGACCTTCGACCGCGCGCTGCATCGCCAGCATGGTGGCGTGCAGGATGTTCAGCTCGTCGATTTCCTCGACTTCGGCCCGGGCGATGCACCAGCTCAGGGCTTTTTCGCAGATTTCGTCGAAGAGCTTTTCGCGACGGGCTTCGGTGAGTTTTTTCGAATCGTTCAGACCGAGGATCGGACGGTTCGGATCGAGGATCACCGCAGCCGTGACCACTGCACCGCAGAGCGGGCCGCGACCGACTTCGTCGACACCGGCCACGAGGTCTTCGACTTCGGCGACCAGGGTGAAGTCCAGGCCCATCTGTGTGCTGGTTTTGCTCATTGTGTTTTGCCGATCAAGTTCAGTACTGCATCCGCCGCCTGATTGGAGGCGTCCAGACGCAAGGTACGGTGAATTTCGTCGAAGCCGCGAGTCTGTTCCTCGCCGCCTTCGATCAGAGGGAACAGCGTTTGCGCCAGCGCTTCGACTGTCGCGTCGTCTTGCAGCAACTCAGGCACCAACAGGCGCTGGGCCAAGAGGTTCGGCAAGGACACGTAAGGGCTTTTCACCATCCGCTTGAGGATCCAGAACGTCAGCGGCGCCAGACGATAAGCCACCACCATCGGTCGCTTGTAGAGCAACGCTTCCAGCGTAGCGGTCCCGGAGGCAATCAGCACCGCATCACAAGCGGCCAGGGCCAGATGGGATTTGCCGTCAAGCAAGGTCAGCGGCAGATCGCGACCGGCCAACAGCTCTTCAAGCTGCGCGCGCCGTTCAGGGTTGGCGCATGGCATGACAAAGCGCACACCTGGGCGCATGGCCCGCAAACGCTGGGCAGTATCAAGGAACAAGGCGCCGAGACGGCCCACTTCACCGCCACGACTGCCGGGCATCAACGCGACCAGAGGTCCCTCTGGCAATCCGAGCTCAGCCCGCGCGGCAGCCCTATCGGCCTCCAGCGGGATCGCATCGGCCAGGGAGTGCCCGACAAAACGCACCGGCACGCCCTTCTCTTCATAGAATTTCGCTTCGAACGGAAACAGCGTCAGCATCAGGTCGCAGCCTTCGCGGATCTTCAGCACGCGCTTCTGACGCCATGCCCACACCGACGGGCTGACGTAATGCACGGTCTTGATCCCGGCCTGACGCAGCTTGAGTTCGATATTGAGGTTGAAGTCCGGAGCATCGATACCGATGAACACGTCCGGCTTCTCAGCGATCAGGTCGGCGATCAGCTTCTTGCGACGCGCCAGCAGCTCACGCAACCGTCCCAGCACTTCCACCAGGCCCATGACCGAAAGCCGTTCCATGGGGAAGTATGAGGTCAGCCCCTCGGCCTGCATCAACGGACCACCGACACCGATGAATTCCACCGCCGGATGTCGAGCCTTGAGTGCGCGCATGAGGCCTGCGCCCAGAATGTCGCCGGAAGCCTCACCCGCTACCAGCGCAATACGCAGATTAGCCATGATTAACGAGTAATGCCGCGGGTCGAAGACTGGATGGAATCACGGAACACCGCGACTTCCGGGAACTGATCCGAAGGTTCGGTCAGTTCGGCAAGCGCTTGCTCGACGGTCAGGCCTTGGCGATAAACCACCTTATAGGCGCGGCGCAGCGCGTGGATCGCGTCTTCACTGAAACCGCGGCGACGCATGCCTTCGAAGTTCATGCTGCGGGCTTCAGCGGGGTTGCCAAACACCGTGACGTACGCTGGAACGTCCTTGCCGATGGCTGTACCCATACCGGAAAAGCTGTGGGCACCAATGTGGCAATACTGGTGAACCAGGGTAAAACCGGAGAGGATCGCCCAGTCTTCAACGTGTACATGGCCAGCCAACGCGGTGTTGTTGACCAGGATGCAGTGGTTGCCGATGACGCTGTCGTGGCCGATGTGGGCATAGGCCATGATCAGGTTGTGATCACCCAGGGTCGTTTCCGAACGGTCTTGAACGGTCCCGCGGTGAATCGTCACGCCTTCACGGATGACGTTGTGGTCACCGATGACCAGACGGGTTTCTTCGCCTTTGTATTTCAGATCGGGCGTGTCCTCACCTACCGAAGAAAACTGGTAGATGCGGTTGTGCTTACCGATACGGGTCGGGCCTTTGAGAATCACGTGCGGCCCGATCACTGTCCCCTCGCCGATTTCCACACCTGCGCCGACGATCGACCATGGGCCGACCTCAACGTCGTCGGCCAGTACAGCCGTCGGATCGATGATTGCGCGAGGGTCAATCAAACTCATAGTTTGCGTTCCGCACAGATGATTTCAGCAGAGCAGACTGGCTTGCCGTCGACCGAAGCCTGGCATTCGAACTTCCAGATCTGACGCTTGCAGCTCAGGAACTTGGCTTCAAGGATCAACTGATCGCCCGGCAGCACAGGCTGGCGGAAGCGCAGCTTGTCGGAGCCGACGAAGTAGTAAAGGGTGCCGTCCGCCGGTTTCACGTCGAGCATTTTGAAACCAAGGATCCCGGCAGCCTGAGCCATCGCTTCGATGATCAATACGCCCGGCATGATTGGATGCGCAGGGAAGTGACCATTGAAGAACGGTTCGTTGATGCTGACATTCTTGTAGGCGCGAATGCGCTTGCCTTCCACATCCAGATCCACAACCCGGTCCACCAGCAGGAACGGGTAACGGTGAGGCAGGTATTCGCGAATCTCGTTGATGTCCATCATTTCGGGGGGAAGCCTATGTAAAGATTGGGAACGCACGAGTGACGCGCGCTCCTCTAGCAAATCAAGGAGGCAGTCTAACGGCTGTGCACACTTGATATGGAAATGGTATCAGCCATCTGAAGAAGCATTACCGTCAGGGGTCACTTCCCCTACGTGCTTTTCCAGTTGTCGCAGTCGCCGCGCGATGTCATCGAGCTGACGGATGCGTGCCGCGCTTTTGCGCCACTCGGCAGCCGGTTGCATGGCTGTACCGGAAGAATAGGCGCCCTTTTCGGTAATCGAGTGGGTCACCATGGTCATCCCGGTGATGAAAACGTTGTCGCAAATTTCGATGTGCCCCACCAGCCCCACACCACCTGCGAGCATGCAATGCTTGCCGATCTTGGTGCTGCCGGAGATCCCCACACAAGCGGCCATGGCGGTGTGATCACCGATCTGCACGTTGTGGGCAATCTGGATCTGGTTGTCGAGCTTCACACCATTACCGAGAACGGTATCGGCCAACGCACCGCGGTCGATGGCGGTATTCACGCCAATCTCCACATCGTCACCGACCAACACGCCACCGATCTGGGCGATTTTCTGCCAGACACCTTTTTCGTTGGCAAAACCGAAACCTTCGCCACCGAGCACGGCACCCGACTGAATGACCACTCGCTTGCCGATGCGCACGTCGTGATACAGCGTGACGCGCGGGGCCAGCCAGCCGCCTTCRCCGATTTCGCAACGCGCACCGATGAAGCAATGAGCGCCGATGGTCACGCCCGCCGCAATACGCGCACCGCTTTCGATCACCGCAAAGGCACCAATACTCGCCGCTGGATCAACCACTGCATCCGCGGCCACTACCGCTGTCGGGTGAACACCTGCGGGCGCCTTGGGCTTGGGATCGAACAAATGGGAAATACGCGCGTAGGCCAGGTACGGATCCGGCACTACCAGCGCATCACCGGAAAACCCTTCGGCATCAGCGGCCTTCAGCAACAGCGCTGCGGCCCGGCAGTCGGCCAGGTATTTACGGTATTGAGGATTTGCGAGAAAGCTCAACTGAGCTGGGCCAGCCTCTTGCAAAGTGGCTAGCCCAGTAATTTCTTTCTCCGGGTCGCCACGTAGCGTGGCGCCGAGGAACTCGGCCAACTGGCCGAGCTTAATAGTCGCTGTCATGGTTACTTCAGCTGATTCATGCGCTCGATAACCTGGCGAGTGATGTCGTACTGAGGCTTGACATCAATCACTGCGCCACGCTCGAAGACCAGGTCAAAAGCACCTTTCTTGATGACTTCTTCCACAGCGCTGTCCAGTTTCGGCTTGAGCTGCTTCAGCATTTCACGGTCGGCAACGGCTTTGGCTTCGTTCAGTTCCTTGGACTGGAACTGGAAGTCACGGGCCTTTTGCTTGAACTCGAGTTCAAGGCGCTCACGCTCACCTTGTTGCATCTTGTCGCCACCGGCCATCAGACGATCCTGAATACCTTTGGCGCTGCTTTCCAGCGTCTTGAGCTTGGTCAGTTGCGGGCCAAATTTCTTCTCGGCATCCACGGCATATTTCTTGGCCGCGTCGGATTCCAGCAGAGCCATCTGATAGTTCAGAACGGCGATTTTCATGTCGGCAAAAGCCGGACCTGCTACCAGTACGGTCGCCAGGAGAACCAATTGAGTCAACTTACGCACGATGTACTCCTACAAAATCCATTGTCGTTATTTTGGGACAAACGCTTAGAACGTCTGGCCAAGAGAGAATTGGAACACCTGGGTTTCAGCGTTATCCGGTTCTTTTACTGGCATGGCCAATGCAAAGCTCAGAGGACCCAGCGCGGTGACCCATGTCACACCCACACCGACGGAACTGGCCAGGTTGCTCAGACTGATATCGTTGCACTGCGTATTGGACTTCACATTAGCGTTAGTGTTGGAAGTCTGCTGGCACTTGGAGTCGAAGACGTTACCCACATCCCAGAATACCGAGGTACGCAGCGAGCGCTGATCTTTGACGAATGGCAGCGGGAACAGAATCTCCGCACCACCTTGAATCAGGACGTTACCGCCAAATGGCAGTGGATCCTGATCCGGGTCAGCAAGCGTGCCCGGGTTGCCAGTGACGCCTTGACCGCGGCTCGGAGTACTACGCGGCCCCAATGTGCTGTCCTTGAAGCCACGAACCGAGTTGAAACCACCAGCATAGTAGTTTTCATAGAATGGCAAGCCATCGGTCGAACCGTAACCGTCGCCATAACCCAATTCAGTGTGCAGGCGCATGGTGTAGTTCTCGCTCAGCGGCTGGAACAACTGGCCACGGTAGTCGAGCTTGTAGAACGACAGGTCGCTACCCGGCACGGTCACTTCCGCTGTCAAGCTTTGAGAATGACCACGGGTCGCCAGCACACCTTTGTTCAGGGTGGACTCGGACCAACCGGCCGATGCCTTGAAGTTCAGGTACTGGTCGCCTTCGGTGTTTACGAAGTCGAAGATTTCATCGACGGTGTACTGACCGGTCTTGATCTTGTCTTGCTGTGCAGTCAGGCCAAAGGTCAGACGCGAAGTCTCACTGATCGGGTAACCGACACTTACGCCGGCACCCAGGCTATCTACGGCATAGCTCGCTACGTCGACATCAAGGTCTTTGTAGTCGGTGGTGCGATAGAAAGCGTTGTAACCCAGGCTCACGCCATCGGCTGTCCAGTACGGGTCGACATAACCGAAGTTATAGCGGCTCTGGTATTCGCTTTTGGTCAAGCCGATGCTGACCTTGTTACCGGTACCCAGGAAGTTGTTCTGAGTGATGGAACCACCGAGGATCAGGCCAGCACTTTGAGCGAAACCAACGCTGGCAGTGATCGAACCGGAAGCCTGTTCTTCAACGCTGTAGTTCACATCAACCTGGTCATCGACACCTGGCACAGCAGGTGTTTCGACGTTCACTTCCTTAAAGAAGCCCAGACGCTCAAGACGAGTCTTGGATTGGTCGATCAGGTAGGTCGAAGCCCAGCCGCCTTCCATCTGACGCATTTCACGGCGCAGCACTTCGTCTTCAGACTTGGTGTTGCCACGGAAGTTGATACGGTTCACGTAAGCACGCTTGCCTGGATCGACCGCGAAAGTAATGTCGACGGTGTGGTCGTCTTCATGCGGCTGAGGCACACCGCTTACGTTGGCGAAGGTATAGCCCTCGTTACCCAGACGGCGAGTAATCAGCTCCGACGTGGTGGTCATCAGCTTGCGCGAGAACACCTGGCCTTTCTGCACCAGCAGCAGGGATTTGATCTGGTCTTCAGGGACTTTCAGGTCACCGCTCAACTTGACGTCACGAACGGTGTACTTATCGCCTTCGTTGACGTTGACGGTGATGTAGACGTGTTTCTTGTCCGGAGTAATCGATACCTGAGTCGAAGCGATATCCATATTGATATAGCCGCGGTCCAGGTAGTAGGAACGCAGGCGCTCCAAGTCACCGGAAAGTTTTTCCCGCGCGTACTTGTCGTCGTTCTTGAAGAAGGACAGCCAGTTGGTGGTCTTCAGTTCGAACAGGTCGATCAGGTCTGCTTCAGGGAAGACGGTGTTACCCACCACGTTGATGTGCTGGATGGCAGCGACGGTGCCTTCGTTGATGTTGACCTTCAATCCGACACGGTTACGCGGCTGCGGGACCACCTCGGTGTCGACGGTGGCCGAGTAGCGGCCCTGAGCGACGTATTGGCGTTGCAGCTCGTTACGCACACCTTCAAGGGTGGCGCGCTGGAAGATTTCACCTTCGGCCAGACCGGACTGCTTGAGGCCCTTCATCAGGTCTTCAGTAGAGATCGCCTTGTTACCTTCGATCTCGATACTGGCGACCGATGGACGCTCGACTACCGTGATGACCAGGACGTTGCCATCGCGGCCCAGCTGGATATCTTGAAAGAAACCGGTTTTGAACAACGCACGAGTGGATTCCACCAGGCGACGATCGTCCGCCTGTTCGCCGACGTTCAACGGCAAAGCACCAAAGACGCTACCCGCGGAGACCCGCTGGAGGCCATTGACGCGAATATCAGAGATAGTGAAGGACTCGGCGTGAACTTCGGCGATCATCAATACGGTGAGAACCGCAGTTAGCAGCAGACGTTTCATGAAGTCCTTTCTTATTCCAACTGGCAATAAACAAACTGCCGCAAAATGCGGCAGATTCGCAATTCAGCGAAGTGTTACAGACGGCCCAAATCATTGACCAGAGCAAGCAACATCACCCCGACCACCAAACTGATACCGATCTGTATCCCCCAACCCTGCACCCGATCTGACAAGGGGCGACCACGCGCCCACTCGATCAGATAAAACAACAAATGCCCCCCATCCAGTACAGGAATGGGCAACAAATTCAGAACTCCCAGGCTAATACTCAGATATGCAAGGAAATTCAAGAAATCAGCTACGCCCGACTGGGCAGAAGCGCCCGCCACTTTAGCAATGGTTATCGGTCCACTCAAGTTTTTTACCGAGAGCTCACCGAACAACATTTTCTTGAGTGAATCGAGGGTCAGCACGCTCATGGTCCAGGTGCGTCGCGCGCCCTCTCCAATCGCAGCCAATGGACCGTAACTGACTTCTCGAACCATCTCTGGCGGCCAATCGACCGCTTTCACTCCGGCCCCCATGTAACCGGTAGGTGCCTTGCTCTCGCCGCGAGAGGCCAACGTCACAGGGACGTCGATTTGAGCACCATCGCGCTCGATGCGCAGCATGATTTTGGTATCTGGATGCATACGCACGGTGTCGACCACTTGCTGCCAGTCATCCAGCGCCTTGCCGTCAAGGGCAAGCAAGCGATCACCGGTTTTCAGGCCCGCAGCCTGTGCCGGCCCCTTCGGATCGAGTTCGGCGAGCACTGGCGGTAACGCCGGGCGCCAAGGACGAATGCCCAGCGAACGAATCGGATCTGGCTCGTCGGCACCTTTAAGCCACTTATCCAGCACCAGCTCACGTGGGGAATCCGTCGTGGAACCCTGCTCACGCACCAATAATTGAAGGGTTCCGCTCTCACCAAGACGACGAACCAATTGCAGATTCACCGAAGCCCAACCGGACGTTGGTTCGCCATCAATGGCAATGATTTCCTGACCTGCGCTCAAACCAGACCGGGCGGCAAGACTGCCAGACTCGACCGCACCAATGACGGGCCGTACCTGCTCGCTGCCGAGCATGGCCAACACCCAGAAAAACACCATTGCCAACAAGAAGTTGGCGATCGGGCCTGCCGCCACGATCGCAATACGCTGACGGACAGATTTGCGATTGAAAGAATGTTCGAGCTGATCGACCGGCACTTCGCCTTCACGCTCATCGAGCATCTTCACGTAGCCACCCAATGGAATGGCAGCCACTACAAACTCAGTACCTTTCTTGTCGTGCCAGCGCAGCAGCGGCATACCGAAGCCTACGGAGAAACGCAGCACTTTGACCCCACAGCGACGTGCGACCCAGAAATGGCCGAATTCGTGGAAGGTAACCAGCACACCCAAAGCCACCAGGGTGCCGAAAATCATATAGAGCGCGCTCATCTACTTTCTCCGCAATTCTATCCGGTGCTGCATGGGCCAACATATGGCAGCACTTACCGCCCGTGACGACTCAACCATTGCCCGGCCAGCACTCGCGCTTTCTCGTCAGCCGTAAACACGGCCTCGAGATCTCCCACTGCGACGACAGGCTCGAGGTTCAACACTTCTTCGATAATACTCGCGATTTCCAGGTAGCGGACCCGCCCGTCGAGAAAGGCTGCAACAGCCACTTCATTCGCTGCATTCAGCATTGCTGGCGCGCTGTTGCCAGCCTCGGCTGCCTGGCGCGCAAGGCGCAGGCAAGGGAAACGCTCTTCATCGGGCGCCTGGAAATCCAGACGCGCAATAGCGAACAGATCCAGCGGTGCCACGCCGGAGTCAATACGTTCTGGCCAGGCCAGAGCATTGGCGATAGGGGTGCGCATGTCCGGATTGCCCAACTGAGCCAGCACCGAACCATCGATATAGTCGACCAGGGAATGGATCACGCTCTGAGGGTGAACAACCACTTCAACCTGGGACGGCTTGGCGTCGAACAGCCAGCAGGCTTCGATCAACTCGAGCCCTTTGTTCATCATGCTCGCCGAATCGACCGAAATCTTGCGTCCCATGGACCAGTTCGGGTGCGCACAGGCTTGCTCAGGGGAAACATGTGCCAATTCGGCCATCGGCGTCTGTCGGAACGGACCACCAGAGGCTGTCAGCAGAATCCGGCGTACGCCGACCACGCCAAGCCCACGGGCGAAATCCTGCGGCATGCACTGGAAAATCGCGTTGTGCTCGCTGTCGATCGGCAGCAATACCGAACCGCTTTTGTGCACGGCTTGCATGAACAGCGCCCCGGACATCACCAGCGCTTCTTTGTTAGCCAGCAGGATTTTCTTGCCGGCTTCAACTGCTGCCAGGGTCGGGCGCAAACCCGCAGCACCCACGATGGCCGCCATGACGGCATCGACTTCAGGATCGGAGGCCACCTGACACAACCCCTCCTCGCCCACCAATACCCGGGTCGACAGGCCGGCAGCGCGCAAGTCGTCCTGCAAGCCACGAGCAGGGCCCGCCTCAGGCACGACGGCGAATCGCGGGGTGTGGCGCACACACAGCGCCAGCAATTCACTCAAACGAGTAAAACCGCTCAAGGCAAAGACTTGATAACGCTCGGGATGGCGAGCAATGACATCCAGAGTGCTCAGACCAATCGAACCGGTCGCCCCCAGAACAGTAATCTGCTGAGGGCGACTCACGGTGCAGCCATCCACAACAATACGGCGAATACCGGGATCGCTGCCGTCAGGCTATCGATTCGGTCAAGGACACCGCCATGCCCTGGCAGCAGGTTACTGCTGTCCTTGATGCCTGATTGACGTTTGAACATGCTCTCGGTGAGGTCACCCACCACCGAAATGAAGACGATGACTGCAGCACCGACCAACCCCATGAGCATCTGGGCGAAACTCCAGTCGCGCACCAGGCCGACGATCGCTGTGATCACCAGGCTCAGCACCAGGCCACCGTAAACGCCTTCCCAGCTCTTGCCGGGACTGACCTGTGGCGCCAGCTTGCGCTTGCCAAAGGCACGGCCGGAAAAATACGCACCAATATCCGCGCCCCATACCAGCACCATCACGGCCATGATCAACCAGTTACCCAAGGGTTCCTGCTTGATCTGGACCAGACCTTGCCAGGCCGGCAACAGGATCAGCAAACCGATCACCAGCTTGCAGGCGGCACTGGCCCAGTGTTCGCTGGAACGCGGGTAGGTCAGCACCAGATACGTCGCCACGCCCCACCAGAGCACTGAAGCGCCCAGAACCCAAGGCGCAAGCCCCGGCAGGATGTGCATGACAAACAGCATCAATGCGACCACGACGGCATAGGCAACGCGAACCGGCTGAGCGGTGAAACCGGCCAGCCTGGCCCACTCCCAGGCACCGAGCGTCACTACTAGCCCGATAAACAGCGCAAAGCCGGAACCTTCGAGCAGGAAAAAACCGCACAAAGCGATCGGCAGCAGGATCAGCGCAGTAATGATTCGTTGTTTAAGCATTAAAACCGGGCTCCAGCCTCGACCTGCTCGCTCGTTTTACCGAAGCGGCGCTGGCGAGAAGCGAAATCGGCCAGCGCGTTTCGCATGGCGTCGTGTTTGAAGTCCGGCCAGAACAGGTCGGAGAAGTACAACTCGGCGTAGGCCAACTGCCACAGCAGGAAGTTACTGATGCGGTGCTCGCCACCGGTACGGATGCACAAGTCCGGCAACGGCAGATCACCGGTGGCCAGACAGGTCTGCAGCAATTCAGGGGTGATGTCTTCCGGGCGCAGATGCCCGGCCTGAACTTCCCGCGCCAGACGCTGGGCAGCCTGCGCGATATCCCACTGACCGCCGTAGTTGGCGGCGATTTGCAAGACAAAGCGGTTGGCCCCGACGGTCATCGCTTCCGCTTCACGCATGGCAGCTTGAAGTTCGGGGTGAAAACGCGAGCGATCGCCGATGATGCGCAGACTGATATTGTTGTCGTTGAGGCGCTTGGCCTCACGACGCAACGCTTTGAAGAACAAATCCATCAAGGCACTGACCTCATCAGCCGGGCGCTGCCAGTTTTCACTGGAGAAGGCGAACAGGGTCAACACCTCGACCTTGGCCTCAGCGCACACCTCGATTACCGCACGCACCGCGTCCACACCCGCTTTATGCCCGGCAACACCCGGCATAAAGCGCTTCTTCGCCCAGCGATTATTACCATCCATGATGATCGCGACATGGCGCGGCACCGCGGACGGTACAGTCTGCTTGGTCTTATCCATGAAAACTCGACCCTTATACGGCCATCAGGTCTTTTTCTTTCTCTGCCAGCTTCGCGTCGATTTCAGCCACGAATTTCTTGGTCAGATCATCAATCTCGCCGGTGGCACGACGCTCTTCGTCTTCACTGATTTCTTTTTCCTTGACCAGGTCCTTGAGCTGACTGTTCGCATCACGACGGATGTTGCGCACTGCAACACGGGCGTCTTCAGCGACATCGCGAGCCTGCTTGGTGAAACCGCGGCGGGTTTCTTCAGTCAGGGCCGGCATGCTGATCAGCAGCAATTCACCCAGGTTGGTCGGGTTCAGGTTCAGACCGGCACTGCCAATGGCTTTGTCGACAGCACCCAGCATGTTGCGCTCAAAGGCAACGACTTGCAGGGTACGGGCGTCTTTGACAGTAATGTTCGCCACTTGCTTGATCGGCGTGTCGGAACCGTAGTAAGGAACCATCACACCCTCCAGAATGCTTGGGTGCGCCTGGCCCGTACGGATACGGCCAAAGTTGTGCGCCAGCGATTCCACGGATTTTTGCATACGCTCTTTAGCGTCTTTCTTGATTTCGTTGATCATTGTTGGCCTTCCTCGATCAGGGTCCCTTCAGCGCCGCCATGCACGATGTTCAGCAAGGCGCCGGGCTTGTTCATGTTAAAGACGCGCAACGGCATCTTGTGGTCGCGACACAGGCAAATAGCCGTCAGATCCATCACGCCCAGCTTGCGATCCAGCACTTCATCGTAAGTCAGATGATCGAACTTCTCGGCATGCGGGTCTTTGAACGGGTCAGCGGTGTAGACGCCATCGACCTTGGTCGCCTTGAGCACGACATCGGCGTCGATTTCGATCGCTCGCAAGCAAGCTGCCGAATCCGTGGTGAAAAACGGATTACCGGTACCGGCCGCGAAAATCACGACCTCTTTGGCGTTCAGATGGCGCATGGCTTTGCGGCGATCATAGTGATCGGTCACGCCTACCATGGAAATGGCCGACATCACGATGGCCGAGATATTGGCACGCTCCAGCGCATCGCGCATGGCCAGGGCGTTCATCACAGTGGCCAGCATGCCCATGTGGTCGCCAGTTACCCGATCCATGCCGGCCGCGCTCAGCGCCGCACCGCGGAACAGGTTACCACCACCGATCACCAGACCGACCTGAACACCGATGCCGACCAATTGGCCGACTTCCAGCGCCATGCGATCCAGAACTTTCGGATCGATCCCGAACTCTTCCGAGCCCATCAGGGCCTCGCCGCTAAGCTTGAGTAGAATGCGTTTATAGCGAGCCTGATAACCACTGCCCTGCTGAGCCATTGCGAATCTCTCCTGCGGCGTATTTTAAAAATTCTTTGCGAGCTGTTTACAGCTGCGCTCACTCTAGCTTGGCGCTGCTTCAGCGCCATCGGAACATGGCTTTGTAAGCCAGTTCCAAAGGGAAACCAATTAAAAATTGGTGCCCCATCTGAAAAGAGGCTGCGCGCGTAAGCGGGCAGCCTCTTCAGGGCGACAGTTAAAAAACCGTCTTACTGCTTGGCAGCAGCCAGTTGAGCGGCAACTTCTTCAGCGAAGTTGTCGACTGGCTTCTCGATGCCTTCGCCTACCTTGAAGTAGGTGAAAGAAACGATTTCAGCACCGGCTTTCTTGGCCAGCTCGCCGACCTTGATTTCAGGGTTCTTGACGAACGCCTGCTCAACCAGGCTGGCTTCGGCCAGGAACTTGCTGATACGGCCTTTGACCATGTTTTCAACGATGTTTTCTGGCTTGCCTTTGATTTTTTCTTCGTTCAGCTGCAGGAACACAGCTTTTTCACGCTCGATCGCTTCGGCAGAAACTTCCGAAGGCAGCAGGAACTCTGGGTTGCTGGCCGCTACGTGCATAGCGATGTCTTTGGCCAGTTCAACGTTGCCGCCTTTCAGGACAACTGCAACACCGATCTTGTTGCCGTGCAGGTAACCACCAACAACATCACCTTCAACGCGTACCAGGCGACGGATGTTGACGTTTTCGCCAACCTTGCCAACCAATACCAGGCGATCAGCTTCTTGAGCGGCGATCAGCGGAGCGACGTCAGTCAGTTTGTCGGCGAACGCTTTTTCAACGCTAGCAGCAACAAATGCCTTGAAGTCGTCCTGCAGGGCCAGGAAGTCAGTCTGCGAGTTTACTTCCAGCAGAACAGCAGATTTGCCGTCTTCTTTCAGAGCGATAGCGCCTTCTGCAGCCACGTTGCCTGCTTTCTTGGCAGCCTTGATTGCGCCGGAAGCACGCATATCATCAATGGCTTTTTCGATGTCGCCGTCAGCCTTTTCCAGGGCTTTCTTGCAATCCATCATGCCTTCGCCGGTACGCTCACGCAGTTCTTTAACCAACGCTGCAGTAATTGCTGCCATTTTCAAAATCCTCTTGGATAGGTTTTCAACCATTCCACCCGATCGAACGGGCGATCAATTCTTCCCGAACCACCGTTGTAAGCCGCTGCACGTTACAGCTCTGCAAGTGCGGGGCCGACAAACGGTTTTCGAGGTGGCAAAAAGGGGGCCAAGCCCCCTTTTTGCTTACTGAGTCAACGCCAAGGCGTCAATTACTCAGCTGCTGCTACCGGAGCTTCTTCAACGAACTGCTCGGTGCCGCCAGCAACGTGGTTGCGACCGCGGATTACAGCGTCAGCCATCGAACCCATGTACAGCTGGATAGCGCGGATTGCGTCATCGTTGCCTGGGATGATGTAGTCAACGCCTTCCGGGCTGCTGTTGGTATCGACTACGCCGATAACCGGGATGCCCAGCTTGTTGGCTTCGGTGATCGCGATGCGCTCGTGATCAACGTCGATAACGAACAGTGCGTCTGGCAGACCGCCCATGTCCTTGATACCACCCAGGGAACGATCGAGCTTCTCAAGATCGCGAGTGCGCATCAGCGCTTCTTTCTTGGTCAGCTTGGCGAAAGTACCGTCTTCGGCTTGCACTTCAAGGTCACGCAGACGCTTGATGGAAGCACGGATGGTTTTGAAGTTGGTCAGCATGCCGCCCAACCAGCGGTGATCGACGTACGGCGAACCGCAACGTGCTGCTTCTTCAGCAACGATCTTGCCAGCGGAACGCTTGGTGCCGACGAACAGAATCTTGTTTTTGCCCTGGGCCAGACGCTCTACGAAAGTCAGAGCTTCGTTGAACATTGGCAGGGTTTTTTCAAGGTTGATGATGTGGATCTTGTTACGCGCGCCGAAAATGTATTTACCCATTTTCGGGTTCCAGTAACGGGTTTGGTGACMGAAGTGCACACCGGCCTTCAGCATATCGCGCATGTTGACTTGGGACATGATAGTTCCTTAATAAGTCGGGTTTGGCCTCCACGTATCCCAATGACCAACCAGCAGCATCAGCTGAAGGCACCCAGGTCATCGTGTCGACACGTGTGTGGATTTAAGCCTTTCGGGGTATCCCCGGAAAGCGGCGCATTTTATACCACAAGGCTCGCAAAAACGGAACCCGGATTCTCAAATCCGGACGCGCGTCTTAAATCGCCCCTTGGAATCATCAAGAATGCGCCTATCTATAGAGAGATGCTAAGCACTGAGGCTCAGATTTGCGCTGATCGTCTGATAGAATCAGGTTTTTCAGGGCTGCGCAGATCAATCGCACACCGCCCATTTCGTTTTGACAAGCGCCATTGAGCGCAGAGAGAGCCTGTATGACCGTCACCCTCAAAACCCCAGAGGACATCGCAAAAATGCGCATCGCCGGCAAACTGGCCGCCGATGTGCTGGAAATGATTGCCGAACATGTCAAACCGGGCATTACCACCGAAGAGCTGGATCGCATCTGCCACGACTACATCGTCAACGAACAGAAAGCCATTCCTGCGCCGCTCAACTACAAGGGTTACCCGAAGTCGATCTGCACTTCGATCAACCACGTTGTCTGCCACGGCATTCCGAACGAGAAGCCGCTGAAGGATGGCGACACGCTGAACATCGACGTCACCGTCATCAAGGACGGTTATCACGGTGATACCAGCCGCATGTTCCACGTCGGCACCGTGCCGGTCTGGGCCGAGCGCCTGTCGCAAGTGACCCAGGAATGCATGTACAAGGCGATTGAAATCGTCAAACCCGGCTGCCGCCTTGGCGACATCGGCGAAATCATCCAGAAGCACGCGGAAAAGAACGGTTTCTCGGTGGTTCGCGAGTTCTGCGGTCACGGTATCGGCAAAGTGTTCCACGAAGAGCCGCAGATCCTGCATTACGGCCGCGCCGGCACCGGCATGGAACTCAAGGCGGGCATGACCTTCACCATCGAACCGATGATCAACCAGGGCAAGGCCGACACCAAAGTGCTGGGCGATGGCTGGACCGCGATCACCAAGGACCGCAAGCTGTCGGCCCAGTGGGAGCACACCCTGCTGGTTACCGAAACCGGTTACGAGATCTTCACCCTGCGCGCCGACGACACCATCGCGCGCGTTTCGGCCTGATCCGTTCCGCAAAGCTCTCAGCCTTATAGACAGGAAAGCCAATCGATGCCGCAGGTGGATCCCGAACTCTTCGACCGCGGCCAGTTCCAGGCTGAACTGGCCCTGAAGGCAAGCCCGATTTCAGCCTTCAAGAAGGCGATCCGCCAGGCCCGCGAGGTGCTCGACGGGCGCTTTCGCAGCGGCCGCGACATTCGCCGGCTGATCGAGGACCGCGCCTGGTTCGTCGATAACATCCTGCAAAAGGCCTGGGAGCAGTTTAACTGGAGTGAAGACGCCGACATCGCGCTGGTCGCGGTCGGTGGCTATGGTCGCGGTGAACTGCACCCTTATTCCGACATCGATTTGCTGATCCTTCTGGACAGCGCCGACCACGAAGTTTTCCGCGATTCCATCGAACGTTTTCTGACCTTGCTCTGGGACATCGGCCTGGAAGTCGGTCAGAGCGTGCGCTCGGTGGACGAGTGCGCCGTTGAGGCCCGCGCCGACCTGACGGTGGTCACCAACCTGATGGAAAGCCGCACCATCTGTGGCCCTGAGCGCCTGCGCCAGCGCATGCTGGATGTCACCAGCACCGCGCACATGTGGCCGAGCAAGGACTTCTTCCTGGCCAAGCGCGCCGAGCAGAAGGCCCGCCACCACAAATACAACGACACCGAATACAACCTGGAACCCAACGTCAAAGGCTCGCCGGGCGGATTGCGGGACATCCAGACGATTCTCTGGGTAGCCCGTCGTGAATACGGCACCCTGAACCTGCGTGCACTGGCTGGCGAAGGTTTTCTGGTAGAGAGTGAAAACGCCCTGCTCGCCTCGTCCCAGGAATTCCTGTGGAAGGTCCGTTACGCGCTGCACATGCTCGCCGGTCGCTCCGAGGATCGCTTGCTGTTCGATCACCAGCGTTCGATTGCCGGGCTGCTGGGCTTCGTTGGCGATGACGCCAAGCAAGCCATCGAAAACTTCATGCAGCAGTATTACCGGGTGGTCATGAGCATTGCGCAGCTCAGCGACCTGATCATTCAGCACTTCGAAGAAGTCATCCTCGCCCCGGACGATGAAGCGCCGCCGCAGCCCATCAACTCGCGGTTCCAGCTGCACGACGGTTATATCGAGGCACGCAACGACAACGTGTTCCGTCGTACGCCGTTCGCCATGCTGGAAATCTTCGTGTTGATGGCCCAGCAACCGGAAATCAAAGGCGTGCGCGCCGATACCATCCGTCTGCTGCGCGAGAACCGTCACCTGATCGACGACGAATTCCGTAACGACATTCGTAACACCAGCCTGTTTATCGAGCTGTTCAAGTGCAAGATCGGCATCCACCGCAACCTGCGCCGGATGAACCGTTACGGCATTCTCGGGCGCTATCTGCCGGAGTTCGGCTTGATCGTCGGGCAGATGCAGCACGACCTGTTCCATATCTATACGGTCGACGCGCACACCCTGAACCTGATCAAACACCTGCGTAAGTTGCAGTACAGCCAGGTATCGGAAAAATTCCCGCTGGCCGCCAAGCTCATGGCCAAGCTGCCCAAGCCCGAGCTGATCTACATGGCCGGGCTCTACCACGACATCGGCAAGGGCCGCCATGGCGACCACTCGGAAATCGGCGCGGTGGATGCAGAGGCTTTCTGCCAACGCCATCAGTTGCCGGTGTGGGACAGCCGCCTGATCGTCTGGCTGGTGCAAAACCACCTGGCGATGTCGACCACCGCCCAGCGCAAGGACTTGTCCGACCCGCAGGTGATCCACGATTTCGCACAGGCCGTCGGTGACGAAACCCGCCTCGATTATCTGTACGTGCTGACCGTAGCCGACATCAACGCGACCAATCCGACCCTGTGGAACTCGTGGCGCGCCAGCCTGTTGCGCCAACTGTATACCGAGACCAAGCGCGCCCTGCGCCGCGGCCTGGAAAATCCGGTGGATCGTGAAATGCAGATCCGTCAGACCCAGAGCGCCGCCCTGGACATCCTTGTGCGCGGCGGAAACGATCCGGACGATGTCGAACAGCTGTGGTCACAACTAGGCGATGACTATTTCCTGCGCCACACCGCTGGCGACGTCGCCTGGCACACCGACGCGATCTTGCAACAACCTGCCGACGGCGGGCCGCTGGTGCTGATCAAGGAAACCACGCAGCGCGAGTTCGAGGGCGGCACTCAGATCTTCATTTATGCGCCGGACCAACACGATTTCTTCGCCGTGACCGTGGCGGCGATGGACCAGCTCAACTTGAACATTCACGACGCCCGGGTCATCACCTCCAGCAGCCAGTTCACCCTCGACACCTATATTGTGCTCGACACCGACGGCGACTCGATTGGTGATAACCCGGCGCGGGTCAAACAGATCCGTGATGGACTGACCGAAGCCCTGCGCAACCCGGACGACTACCCGACCATCATTCAGCGCCGGGTGCCGCGCCAGCTCAAGCATTTTGCCTTTGCGCCCCAGGTTACGATTCACAACGACGCTCAACGTCCGGTGACCGTGCTGGAACTCACCGCCCCCGACCGTCCAGGCCTGTTGGCGCGGATCGGCACGATCTTCCTGGAGTTCGACCTGTCGCTGCAAAACGCCAAGATTGCCACGCTGGGCGAGCGGGTGGAGGACGTGTTCTTCATTACCGACGCCAATAACCAGCAGTTGTCTGACCCGCTGCTGTGCAGCCGCTTGCAGGATGCAATCGTTGAACAACTGAGCGTCAGCCACGAACCCGATATCAAACTGTCACGACTCAGTATCTGAATTAACCAACTTTCCCTGTGGGAAAACGCTTATGTAGGAGCCGGGCTTGCCCGCGATAGCATCACCTCGGTGCACCTGACAAACCGAGGCGCCTGCATCGCGGGCAAGCCCGGCTCCTACAAAAGCCAGCGCCCACATTGAACGAGGCCCCCGATGAACAACGCTCTGACCCAGTTGCAGCCCTACCCGTTCGAGAAGCTCCGCGCCCTGCTCGGCAGCGTCACGCCAAACCCGGACAAGCGCCCTATCGCGTTGTCCATCGGCGAGCCGAAACACCGCTCGCCAAGCTTTGTCGCCGAAGCCCTGGCCAGCAATCTGGATCAGATGGCCGTGTACCCGACCACCCTCGGCATCCCGGCCCTGCGCGAAGCCATCGCCGCATGGTGCGAACGGCGTTTCAGCGTTCCGGGCGGCTGGCTCGACCCGGCGCGCAACGTGCTGCCGGTCAACGGCACCCGTGAAGCGTTGTTCGCCTTCACCCAAACCGTGGTCAACCGTGGCGAAGACGCGTTGGTGGTCAGCCCGAACCCGTTCTATCAGATCTACGAAGGTGCTGCGTTCCTCGCCGGCGCCAA
The DNA here is from genome assembly GCF_056405815.1 of Pseudomonas sp. P1_F1_2. NCBI lineage: Bacteria > Pseudomonadati > Pseudomonadota > Gammaproteobacteria > Pseudomonadales > Pseudomonadaceae > Pseudomonas > Pseudomonas sp. P1_F1_2. Next base: position 46,091 of record NZ_JBFUBK010000040.1, read on the forward strand.
GCCGCATTACCTGCCATGCCTTGACGAAAACGGCTTCAACCCGGACTTCGACGCCGTTTCGCCCGACATCTGGAAGCGCTGCCAGATCCTGTTCCTGTGCTCCCCGGGCAACCCGACCGGCGCACTGATTCCGGTCGAGACGCTGAAAAAGCTGATCGCTCTGGCCGACGAATACGACTTCGTAATCGCCGCTGACGAGTGCTACAGCGAACTGTACTTTGACGAGCAAACGCCGCCGGCCGGCCTGCTCAGCGCTTGCGTGGAACTGGGTCGCAAGGATTTCAAGCGCTGCGTGGTGTTCCATAGCCTGTCCAAACGCTCCAACCTGCCGGGCCTGCGCTCGGGTTTCGTGGCGGGCGATGCCGACATCCTCAAGGGCTTTTTGCTGTATCGCACCTACCACGGTTGCGCGATGCCGGTTCAAACCCAACTGGCCAGCGTGGCCGCGTGGAATGACGAAGTGCACGTGCGCGCCAACCGTGTGCTGTATCGCGAGAAATATGATGCCGTGCTGGAAATCCTCAGCCCGGTGATGGACGTACAGCGCCCGGACGGCGGCTTCTACTTGTGGCCGAATGTTGAAGGCGATGACGAAGCGTTCTGCCGTGACCTGTTTGTCGAAGAACATGTAACGGTGGTGCCGGGTTCTTATCTATCCCGTAACGTCGATGGGGCCAATCCGGGCGCGGGTCGAGTGCGCATGGCACTGGTTGCGCCGTTGGCGGAATGTGTTGAAGCGGCAGAACGCATTCGAAACTTTGTAACTCGCAACAAGTAATAAGCAACAGGCCTGTACCGTGCAACGCGGTGCAGGTCTTATTTGCAAAAGCAACTAACACATAGCAACTTTACGCCACGCCACATACACCACTAATCTCCAAGCCGAACAAAACAGAACCGCTCACCCGCAAGTGCCGACAAGGCATTCACAACGCCTTATTTGCGGCCATGTAAATTTTACCCCCCCTTACAACAACACCTTCTTCAAAATAAAACAGATACATTAATTTAATGACAACAAGGATGTTCACATGAACAACGCACATAATTGCGTCGCCAAACAGCCAGACAACATGCAAGCCTCTTACGACGTCGCGGTCTCCGAGAACCCTGCCAATCGCCCCACCTCGGCATCGGGTCGGCAAAAGCGCGCCGTCGGCAGCCACAAAAAATTCTGGGCCCCCGGCCGCACGTTGCGCATTGCGTTTCTGAACGGCGATCAAGCGTTCAAGGATGGCGTCAAGGCGGCTGCCAGCAACTGGCTGCCCTATATCAACCTCAAATTCGACTTCGTCGACGGTGAAGTCGGCGATATCCGTATTCGCACTGAACCGGCAACCTACTGGTCCAACATCGGTACCGACGCTCTGCTGACAGTAGAAGGCCCAACCATGGTGATATCGGACTGGATGCTTCAGCCTCGGCTTTTCGCCCACTACGTCATGCACGAGTTTGGTCATGCATTGGGCGCCCAGCACGAGCACCTGCACCCTGAATCGAATATTCCGTGGAACAAGCCTGCGGTCTATCAAGACCACGGGGTACCTGAAGACGCCGATGAAAATTACTTTGGACGAAAGACCGTTGATGATCGCTATTTCAACTTGCTCGACCCCAGCGAAGTCAACTATTCGCCCTATGATCCAAAGTCGATCATGCACTACGAAATCCGTCAGGCCTGGACCCACGGCGACTTTAAAATATTCCTGAACTTGGCAATCAGTGAAAAGGACAAGGCGTTCATGGCCGAGGCTTATCCTTACCCTGAATAAACAAGTGACGGACACTGTTGATTAGTTGAAAGTTATTTGACCTGACCCGGTTTCGCCTCACTTAAATCCAATCCCCCCTAATACTTCCCTGAGTACGTCATCGCCCATCGGGTGATGACGACTGAGGCGATGCAATCGACAGCATTGAAGTGCCATATTAGCCGCTTAGACTGCAGGCTGGCCGTTACTTCAATGACGCACACCACCCCTGATCGTCATGACGAACGGACAAACCCGACCACAGCCGACGCGAAACCGTCCGGTCATGGCATAATCCGTCACCTTCGATTCCCAGCACCTGCAAAGGGGGCAATTCCTTGACCGTTTCAAGCAAAACGTTGCACCTTTTCGGCATCAAAGCCTGCGACACCATGAAAAAGGCGCGCACCTGGCTCGATGAACACGCTGCCAGCTATGACTTCCATGATTACAAAGCGGTCGGCATCGACCGTGAACACCTGACCCAATGGTGCGATGAGCACGGTTGGGAAGTGGTGTTGAACCGTGCAGGCACGACCTTTCGCAAGCTCGACGACGAACGCAAAGCCGATCTCGACCAGTCGAAAGCCATCGAACTGATGCTCGCACAACCCTCGATGATCAAGCGCCCGGTGCTTGATCTCGGTGACCGAACCCTGATTGGCTTCAAGCCAGATATCTACGCGGCAGCGCTCAAGTAAGCCAGCCCGTTCAATTTTGTTAGAGGTATTCACATGTCCAATTCCCTGTTCAGCCTGGCCTTCGGTGTCGGCACCCAAAACCGTCAAGGCGCATGGCTGGAAGTGTTCTACGCCGCCCCTGTCCTGAATCCATCGGCTGAAGTCATCGCCGCCATCGCGCCTGTTCTTGGCTACACCGAAGGCAATCAGGCCATCGCGTTCAGCACGGCCCAGGCTTCGCAACTGGCCGAGGCACTCAAAGGCGTCGACGCTGCCCAGGCTGCACTGCTGACCCGCCTGGCCGAGAGCCACAAGCCGCTGGTCGCGACGATTCTGGCCGAAGACGTTCAACTGACTTCCACGCCTGAGGCTTACCTCAAGCTGCACTTGCTGTCCCACCGCCTGGTCAAGCCACATGGCCTGAACCTGGCCGGCGTGTTCCCGTTGCTGCCGAACGTGGCATGGACCAGCCAGGGCGCGATCGACCTGGCCGAGCTGGCCGAGCATCAACTGGAAGCCCGTCTGCGCGGCGAGCTGCTGGAAGTGTTCTCGGTGGACAAGTTCCCGAAAATGACCGACTACGTGGTACCCGCCGGCGTACGTATCGCTGACGCGGCACGTATCCGCCTGGGCGCCTACGTGGGCGAAGGCACCACCGTGATGCACGAAGGTTTCGTCAACTTCAACGCCGGCACCGAAGGCCCGGGCATGATCGAAGGTCGTGTTTCGGCAGGCGTATTCGTCGGCAAGGGTTCGGACCTGGGCGGCGGTTGCTCGACCATGGGCACCCTGTCGGGTGGCGGCAACATCGTGATCAAGGTCGGCGAAGGCTGCCTGATCGGCGCGAACGCCGGTATCGGTATCCCGTTGGGCGACCGCAACACCGTGGAGTCTGGCCTGTACGTGACCGCCGGCACCAAAGTGGCGCTGCTGGACGAAAACAACAAGCTGGTCAAAGTCGTCAAGGCGCGTGAACTGGCCGGTCAACCTGACCTGTTGTTCCGTCGCAATTCGGAGACCGGCGCCGTGGAATGCAAAACCCACAAATCGGCCATCGAACTGAACGAAGCGCTGCACGCTCACAACTAAGCTTCGTCACGATCACCTGTGTAGGAGCAGAGCTTGCTCGCGATGGGGCCCTTAAGGCCGCCAAAAAGCTTCGCGAGCAAGCTCTGCTCCTACATGGTCAGGCGTCTACCCGCCCATGTTTACCAGGGCCGAATAACATGATGATCCCCTCTCCCTGGCGCGCCGATTTTCCGGCCATCGCCGCTTTGCAACGGCAAGACCAGACCTATCTGGACAACGCCGCCACCACGCAAAAACCTCAAGCCCTGCTGGATGCCCTGACGCATTACTACGCCAACGGCGCGGCCAACGTGCATCGGGCGCAACACTTGCCCGGCGCCCATGCCACCCAGGCGTTCGAGGCCAGCCGCAGCAAAGTCGCGCAATGGCTGAATGCCGGCGATTGCGGGCAGATTATTTTTACCCACGGCGCGACGTCAGCGCTGAACCTCCTGGCGTACGGCCTGGAACATCTTTTCCAACCGGGCGATGAGCTGGTCATCAGCGCTCTGGAGCATCACGCCAACCTGCTGCCATGGCAGCAACTGGCACACCGCCGCGAG
>NZ_JBFUBK010000041.1:0-50136 GCF_056405815.1 Pseudomonas sp. P1_F1_2
GCTATCGCGAGCAGGCTCACTCCGACAGTAATGCTCATTTCCCGAGCGATTGCCGGGCACTGCGATACGCCCCCGGCCCCACCCCATAAACCTGCTTGAACTGCCGGCTCAGATGACTCTGGTCGGCAAATCCCAATTGCGTGGCCACTTCCAGCGGCAAACACCCGTTTTGTAACAGTGCCCTGGCCCGGGCGATGCGTTGTTGCATCAGCCAGGTGTGCGGCGGCATGCCGGTGGCTCGGCGGAACACCCGGGCAAAGTGAAACGGTGAAAGGTTCACCGCCGCCGCCAATTCCTCCAGTGACGGTGGTGCCGCCAACTGCGAATGCAGCAAATCCTTGGCCCGCGTCACCGCTCGATGCTCATTGCCGGGTTTGCCGGCAATCGGCACGGCCGCGTGTCGTTGCAGCAATAACAGCATCATTTCTCGCCAGACGGTTTGCTGTTGCAGGGCCGTGGATGGACTTTCCAGCAGACAATGCAGCTGGCAGAAACCCTTCACCAGGTCCGGGTCGCGATACAGCGTGGCGCCGAATGCCGGCAAGTGGTGGGTCGGCAATTCCAGCTCCGCCAGCAACGAAAGTAACTGGCTACTGTCCGGATAAAACGCCCGGTACAACCAGCCATCCTCCGTGCCTTTGTGGCCGGTGTGCAGTTCATCCGGGTTGATCAATACCAGCGTGCCACTGCCGGCCAGGTGTTCGGCTCCGCGATAGCGATAACGCTGGGCGCCGGCCATGATCATGCCGATCACATAACCCTCATGCACATGGGGTGCGAAGCGGTGCTCAATGTAGCGCGCGGACAACAACTCGACCCCGGCCAGCGGCGCGGTTTGCCAGAAGCGGATCGACTCGCCCTGATCGGCGTCCATGACCTATTCGCGCCCCACGGCGGCCAGCCACTGCGGGATGCGCCGTTCCAGGTAATAACCCGGTTGTCTGAACGAACCATCCACGAAACCAACATGCCCGCCCTTGGCCTGTAATTCGAGCAGTGTGCAGGCCGACAGTTCGTCGGCGTGGGGCAGGCTGTGGGGGAAAACAAAGGGATCGTCGGCCGCCTGAATAATCAGGGTCGGTGTGCGAATTTCCCCAAGGAAATAGCGGCTCGAGGCGCGGCGATAGTAATCCTCGGCATCGATATACCCGTTCAAGGGCGCCGTGACCCGGCCATCGAAATCCCAGAAGGTGCGCATGTTCTCCAGCGAACCCAACGCGGCCAGCGTCGCCAGGCCATCCTCGCGCCCGTCATGCTGGAACTGGCGCTGTTTGTTTTTGATGTAGGCGAGCATTTCGCGCATGAAGTGCGCCTGATAAACCTTGGAAAAGCCCTGGCCGATGCGATCTGCACATTGGTCGAGACGGAACGGCACCGAGACCGCCACTGCGCCGACCACGCCGCTGTCACTGCCGGACTCGCCCAAATGTTTAAGCAGGACATTACCGCCCAGGGAGTAGCCGACCGCGTACAGCGGCGCCAACGGACGTTTGGCCCGCAGGTGCCTGATGGTTTCGGCGAGGTCTTCACTGGCACCCGAATGGTAGCTGCGCGCCAACAGATTCGGCTCGCCGGAACAGCCACGCCAGTTCAGCGCGACACTGGCCCAGCCTTGGGTGGCGAGTGCCTTTTGCACGCCGGCCACATACGGTGAGTTCGATGAGCCCGTCAGGCCGTGCAACACCAGCACCAAAGGTGATGTCGCGCTGTGAGGGCCGTGCCAGTCGAGGTCGAGGAAGTCGCCGTCTTCGAGCCACAAGCGCTCACGCTCGCGTTCAATATGCGTGGTTTTGCGCCAAAGCGGTCCCCACAAGGTTTGCAAGTGCGGGTTGCCCAGGCCCAAGGCGGGGGTAAAGCGTTCTGGCGGATGGGACACGATCACTCTCGATGCAGCGGTGCGCAACGTGTGCGCACCTTTTCAGGCCGGTCGATTAACCGGCGATCTCTGCCATACGTTGCCACAACGCGTAGTAGACCCGCCCGGATTTCTGTTCACGGTGCAGGCGCCAGTTGCCTGGCAAACCGAGGGACGACGGCGCGTTTTCGCTTTCAGTGTAGATCCAGGCTTCGTTGGCCAACCACTGACGCTCTTCCAGCAGCGTGCAAACGGAAGGCAGCAGGTCCTGGTTGAACGGCGGGTCGAGGAAGACCAGGTCGTACGCAGTCGCTGTCTGGGTTTCCAGATAGCGCAGGGCATCGGCAGTCTGAACGTGGCCGGTGGTGCAGCGCAGTGTGCCCAAGTGTTCCTTGATGCTGGAAACCGCAATGTTGCTGGCGTCCAGCGCCTGGCCCATGGCCGCGCCACGGGACAGGGCTTCTAGAAACAGTGCGCCGCTGCCGGCGAACGGGTCCAGCACCTTGGCGCCCGGGACATAAGGCGCGAGCCAGTTGAACAGGGTTTCACGCACCCGGTCCGGGGTCGGACGCAGGCCTGGGGCATCCGGGAAGCTCAGTTTGCGGCTGCCCCATTCGCCCCCGATGATGCGCAGTTGGTTCACGCCGTTATGGACGTTATGAACAGGTTTTTTTGGACGCGTGGCCATTAATGCTCCGGAACCCCGAGCGGTTGCTCGGCAGGTTTATCAGATGGGGCCGGTAACGGCTTTTGTGGCACGGTCGGGCCAGCGCTGACGATGACCATTTTGTCCGTGCTCAGGTGTTTGTTCAGTGCAGTCTTGACCTGTTCGATGGTCAGGCTCTGGGACTGACGCATGAAATCATCCAGATAACTGAGCGGCAGGTTGTAGAACCCCATGGCGCCCAACTGGCCGACGATATCGGCGTTGCTGGCGGTGGACAGCGGAAAGCTGCCGGCCAGTTCACGCTTGGCGTCATCGAGTTCTTTCTGGGTCGGGCCGGTTTTAAGGTAGTCGGCCAGCACGTCTTGTACCAGCTTCAGCGTGCCTTCGCTCATCTCGGCGCGAGTTTGCAGGTTGATCATGAACGGGCCGCGCGCCTGCATCGGGGTGAAACCCGAGTACACGCCGTAGGCCAGGCCACGCTTCTCGCGGACTTCGCTCATCAGTCGGGTGCCGAAACCACCGCCGCCAAGGATCTGGTTGCCTAACGACAGAGCGGCGTAGTCCGGGTCGTCACGGTCGATGCCCAGTTGCGCGAGCATCAGGTTGGTTTGCTTGGACGGGAACTCGATGTGACCAATGCTGGCTTTGGGTTCTTCGGGCTGCGCGATTTTCGCAAGTGCCGGGCCTTTTGGCAGCGCGCTGGAGACTTGCGCGGCAATCGCTTCGGCCTCGGCGCGAGACAGGTCGCCCACCAGCGCAATCACCACGTTGCCCGCTGCGTAGGCTTTCTCATGGAACGCCTTCAGCTGAGCCTGCGTGATGGCGGGAACGGTTTTCGCCGTGCCGTCACTGGCGTGCGCGTAAGGATGTTCACCGTACAAGCGGTTCATCAGCTCCAGACTCGCCAGTTTGCCGGGGTTTTGTTTCTGATACTCGAAGCCGGCCAGCATCTGATTCTTGATGCGTGCGAAGGAACCGGCGGGGAAGGTGGGTTTGCCGACCACTTCAGCGAACAGCTTCAGTGCCGGTTCGCGCTTGTCCTTGGCACTGAGGCTGCGCAAGGACGCGAGTGCCATGTCTTTGAACGCCCCGTTGCCAAAGTCCGCCCCCAGGCCTTCGAAGCCTTGCGCAATGGCGCCGACATCTTTCCCGGCTATCCCTTCGTTGAGCATCGCGTTGGTCAGCAGGGCCAGGCCCGGTGCATTGCCGTCCTGGCTGCTGCCGGCGGCGAAGATCAGGCGCAAGTCGAACATCGGCAGCTCGCGAGCTTCGACGAACAACACCTTGGCGCCTTCGGCGGTGTTCCAGGTCTGGACGTCGAGTGAGCGGTGGCTCGGTGCCTTGCCATCGAGTTCAGTCAGCGATTGCAACTTCTGGCTGGACTTGGCTTTGTCCAGGGCTTCGCTGGCCTTGGAATCGCCGCTTCTGCTCAGGTAGAAGGCCGCGGAGCCGATCAGGGTGACAGCGATCAGGCCGATCAGGGCCAGGCGTGGTTTTTTACGCTCACTCATGAGTCGTCTCCAGTGGCAGGACATGGGCGACGCTGAGACGTTCGCGGGTGAAATACAGCTTGGCGGCTTTCTGGATGTCTTCTGGCGTTACGCTTTCCAGGTCGGCCAGTTCGGTGTCCATCAACTTCCATGACAGGCCGACGGTTTCCAGTTGACCGATGGACGTGGCCTGGCTGGTGATCGAATCACGTTCGTAGACCAGGCCGGCAATCACCTGAGCCCGCACGCGCTCCAGCTCTTCAGCGGACGGCGCAGTGGTTTTCAGCTGTTCCAGCAGCTTCCACAGACCGGCTTCGGCCTGGGCGATGGTTTTCTTTTTTTGCGAGTTGGGGCTGGCCGACAAGGTGAACAGGCTGTCGCCGCGCGTGTAGGCGTCGTAACTCGACGAACCGCCGGACACCAGCTCTTCGCCGCGTTCCAGTTGGGTCGGGATGCGACCGCTGTAGCCGCCATCGAGCAGGGCCGCGATCAGGCGCAAGGCGTTCACCGAACGCTTGTCTTCGGCGGTAGCGATGCTCGGTACGTTGAAGCCCAGCATCAGGCTCGGCAGTTGGGTTTGCACATGCAGGGTGATCAGGCGTTCACCCGGCTCGGCCAGTTCCAGCGGGATTTTCGCCGGCGGCACGTCGCGCTTGGCGATCGGGCCAAAGTAGCGCTGGGCCAGGGCTTTGACCTCGTCCGGAGTCACGTCACCGACGACCACCAGCGTGGCGTTGTTCGGGGCGTACCAGGACTGGTACCAGTGGCGCAGTTCTTCGACTTTCATGCGATCCAGGTCAGCCATCCAGCCGATGGTCGGCGTGTGGTAACCGCTGGCGGGGTAAGCCATGGCCTTGAAGCGCTCGTAGGCTTTGGACATGGGCTTGTCGTCGGTACGCAGGCGACGTTCTTCTTTAATGACTTCGATTTCCCGGGCGAACTCGTCAGACGGCAGGCGCAGGCTGGCCATGCGGTCCGCTTCCAGTTCAAAGGCTACGCCCAGGCGGTCGCGGGCCAACACTTGGTAGTACGCGGTGAAATCGTCGCTGGTGAACGCGTTCTCTTCGGCGCCCAGGTCGCGCAGGATCAACGAAGCTTCGCCGGGGCCGATTTTCTCGCTGCCTTTGAACATCATGTGTTCGAGGGCATGGGACAGACCGGTCTGGCCCGGTGTTTCGTAGCTGGAACCGACCTTGTACCAGATCTGGGAAACCACCACCGGCGCACGATGGTCCTCGCGCACGATCACCTTCAGACCGTTGTCGAGCGTGAATTCGTGGGTGGGTTGTGGATCGGCAGCCAAGGCTGACAGTGGCAGACAAACTGTGCTGAGCAGCAGGCCTGCAGCGCGGCGGGCTAGAGCATTCATTCGTTTTTTAAACCTGTTGGGCTGCCCGCTTGGTCTTAGCGTCAGCGGGCGAGAGGGTGCTAGGATAACGGTCCGTTTTACTGGCGGCCACGCCTATCAGGCCTTTGATCGGTCTGCAGGTTGTTTGGGTTTTCGGCTCGAGCGTTGAGTTTGTCAGCTAAACTCTGCGTTTTCGCCGACGATGCCGTTCCAGTCCTTCGAATTAGTCGACCTTTGGGGTGCGATTTGCACCCCGACAAAATGTTGCGCGTGAACAAGCTGGGTCAATCGCAGTCTGTTCTGCATCGAATATTTATTTGCCGGGGCGCCATTGGCGCGTCGCTACCGTGAGATAGCCGTCCTCCATGTTTGGTTCCAACGACGACAAGAAAGCCCCAGCTGCGGCTGGCGAGAAGAAAAGCCTGTTCGGATGGCTGCGCAAAAAGCCGCAGGAACCCGTCGTCGAACAGCCACAACCACTTCCTGAGCCCACGCCGGCGCCGGTTATAGAAGAAACACTCGCGCCGATCGTGTTGCCCGTCGCCGAACCGGTGCTGCAACCGGTGGTCGAGCCCGATCTCGTCGCTGAAGTTGTCACCCAAGCGCCCCTGACACCGATTGCCGAACCCTGGCTGACGCTGCCGGTGGCCGAGGAACCGGTGGCATTGGTTGAAGATGAGTTGGCGCCGCACATTACGCCGCCGATTCCCGCGCCGACTGCGTTTGCACCTGCTCCCGTTCAGGTTTCGGTGGTTGAGCCGGTCGTCGCGCCAGCCGTCGTGGCCGAGCCTGAACCGGTTGTTGCAGAGCCGGTGATTCCTGCTTTCGTTGCTCCGGTTGCTCCGGTTGCTCCGGTTGCTCCGGTTGCTCCGGTTGCTCCGGTTGTGCAGGCGCCAGCACCGGTCGCCGCTGTCGTCGAAACACCTGTCGAACCGCCGCGTACAGAAGAAACCAAAGCCGGCTTCTTCGCCCGTCTCAAGCAGGGTCTGTCCAAGACCAGCGCCAGTATCGGCGAAGGCATGGCCAGTTTGTTTCTGGGCAAAAAGGTCATCGATGACGAGCTGCTGGAAGATCTCGAAACCCGTCTGCTGACCGCCGACGTTGGCGTCGAAGCCACTTCCGTGATCATCCAGCGCCTGACCCAAAAGGTTGCGCGCAAAGAGCTGGCCGATTCAGATGCACTGTACAAATCCTTGCAGGCTGAGCTTGCCGCCATGCTCAAGCCGGTCGAGCAGCCGCTGAAAATCACCTCGCAGAACAAGCCGTTCGTCATTCTGGTGGTAGGCGTCAACGGCGCCGGCAAGACCACCACCATCGGCAAACTGGCGAAGAAGCTGCAACTCGAAGGCAAGAAAGTCATGCTCGCCGCCGGTGACACCTTCCGCGCGGCAGCGGTCGAGCAGTTGCAGGTCTGGGGCGAGCGCAACAAAATCCCGGTCATCGCCCAGCACACCGGTGCCGACTCGGCTTCGGTTATCTTCGATGCCGTACAGGCCGCCAAGGCCCGTGGCATTGACGTGCTGATCGCCGACACCGCCGGTCGATTGCACACCAAAGACAACTTGATGGAAGAGCTGAAGAAAGTCCGCCGGGTCATTAGCAAGCTCGATGCCGATGCGCCGCACGAAGTGCTGTTGGTGCTTGATGCCGGTACGGGTCAGAACGCTATCAACCAGGCCAAACAATTCAACCAGACCGTCGAACTGACCGGCCTGGCGCTGACCAAGCTCGATGGCACCGCCAAGGGCGGGGTGATTTTTGCCCTGGCCAAGCAGTTCGGCCTGCCGATCCGCTACATCGGCGTCGGTGAGGGCATCGACGATTTGCGTACCTTTGAAGCTGAACCCTTTGTCCAGGCATTGTTTGCCGAGCGGGAGCGTTCATGATTCGTTTCGAACAGGTCGGTAAACGCTACCCGAACGGACACGTCGGCTTGCATGAGCTGAGCTTTCGAGTCCGTCGGGGCGAGTTTTTGTTTGTAACCGGCCATTCCGGCGCCGGTAAAAGCACCTTGTTGCGCCTGTTGCTGGCCATGGAGCGTCCGACCACCGGCAAGTTGCTGTTGGCCGGCCAGGACCTGGGCACCATCAGCAATGCGCAGATTCCTTACCTGCGTCGACAGATCGGCGTGGTGTTCCAGAATCACCAGTTGTTGTTCGATCGCACGGTGTTCAACAACGTCGCACTGCCATTGCAAATCCTCGGGCTGTCCAAAGCCGAGATCGCCAAGCGCGTGGATTCGGCCCTGGAGCGCGTGGCGCTCTCGGACAAGACCGATTTGTACCCGGGCGACCTGTCGACGGGGCAGCAACAGCGCGTCGGCATTGCCCGCGCCATCGTTCATCGCCCGGCCTTGCTGCTGGCGGACGAACCGACGGGTAACCTCGACCCGCGCCTGGCTGCCGAAATCATGGGCGTATTTGAAGACATCAATCGTTTGGGCACCAGTGTGCTGATTGCCAGCCACGACCTGGCGCTGATCGCTCGTATGCGTCACCGCATGCTCACACTGCAACGTGGCCGATTGATTGGCGATGGGGAGGCGGGCGAATGAGTGCGACACGCAGCCCTAAAGTTTCCGAACGTGTAGCCCCGAAGGCTGCCGAACCGCAACCGCAGAAGAAAAAACACGACGATGACGACGGTCCGGATTTCCCGACGTTGTTTCGGGCCTGGGTCGAAAGCCATCGCGCCAGCCTGCTGGACAGCTTGCGTCGTTTGGGCAAACAGCCGATCGGCAGCTTTTTCACTTGCCTGGTGATGGCCGTTGCGCTGAGCCTGCCCATGGGCCTGTCACTTTTGCTAAGTAACGTCGAGCGTCTGGGCGGGTCCTGGCAGCGTGCAGCGCAGATTTCCCTGTACCTGCAACTGGAAGCCAGCCCTGAGCAGGGCGAATCGCTGCGCGAGCAAATCAAGGGGATGCCCGGTGTCGCTGATGCCGAGTACGTGGGGCGCGACCAGGCGCTGGAAGAGTTTCAGCAGCAATCTGGCTTGGGTGAGGCGCTGAAGGAATTGCCGGAAAACCCGCTACCCGGCGTGGTTCTGGTCACTCCGAAGGAAGTCGACAAGCCGGCGCTTGAAGCATTACGACAAAAACTTTCCGAGTTGCCGAAGGTACAACAGGCACAACTTGATCTAGTCTGGGTCGAGCGTCTGGCCGCGATCCTCAAGCTGGGCGACCGTTTTGTCTTTGGTCTGACCGTGCTGCTGGTTTCTGCATTACTTTTGGTGATAGGCAATACCATTCGTCTTCATATTGAAAACCGCCGCACAGAGATAGAAGTGATTAAACTCGTCGGCGGCACTGACAGCTATGTGCGCAGGCCCTTTCTATATATGGGTGCGCTTTATGGCTTCGGTGCGGGGATTCTGTCTTGGGGCGTACTGGCGTTTGGCCTGAACTGGCTCAACGACGCGGTGGTAGGGCTGGCCGGTTTATACGGCAGTGATTTCGCGCTGGCCGGAGTGCCAGTTGCCGACGGTCTGTCTCTCTTGCTTGGCGCGGTGCTGTTGGGGTATATCGGTGCATGGATTGCAGTCGCACGCCACCTGAGGGAGCTTGCGCCTAAGTAGTATCATTTTGCTCGTATTGACCTTTCAGCGTTTATGGGAACTTGTTTTTCGGTTTCCGGTCAATTTTCGCAGTGCTGAACTGCACGAGTTTGTAAGTGGGAGGTTTTTTCGTATGACCAATTCTTTGCAACCTGCATATGCTCTGGTCCCGGGTGCGAACCTGGAGGCCTATGTGCACACCGTCAACAGCATTCCATTGCTGACGCCGGAGCAGGAGCGTGAACTGGCCGAGAGTCTCTATTATGAGCAGGATTTGGGGGCGGCTCGGCAGATGGTGCTCGCCCACCTGCGTTTTGTCGTACATATCGCCCGTAGCTATTCCGGCTACGGTCTGGCTCAGGCTGACCTGATCCAGGAAGGCAACGTCGGGCTGATGAAGGCGGTCAAGCGCTTCAACCCGGAAATGGGTGTGCGTCTGGTTTCGTTTGCTGTGCACTGGATCAAGGCGGAAATCCACGAGTTCATCCTGCGCAACTGGCGCATTGTGAAAGTCGCGACCACCAAGGCCCAGCGCAAGTTGTTCTTCAACCTGCGCAGCCAGAAGAAGCGCCTGGCGTGGCTGAACAACGAGGAAGTCCATCGGGTGGCGGAAAGCCTCGGTGTAGAGCCTCGGGAAGTGCGCGAGATGGAAAGTCGCCTGACCGGCCATGACATGGCCTTCGACCCGGCCGCGGAAGCGGACGACGACAGCGCTTTCCAGTCGCCGGCCAACTACCTGGAAGACCACCGGTACGACCCGGCCCGTCAACTGGAAGATGCCGATTGGAGCGACAACTCCAACCACAACCTGCACGAAGCGCTGGAAGTGCTGGACGACCGCAGCCGCGACATCCTCTACCAGCGCTGGCTGGCGGAAGAAAAAGCCACGCTGCACGACCTGGCGCAGAAGTACAACGTGTCGGCCGAGCGTATCCGTCAGCTCGAGAAGAGCGCGATGAACAAGCTCAAGTTGTCGATTGCGGCATAACCGGCGCGAAGGCAATAAAAAACGCCCCGATCATTGATCGGGGCGTTTTTGTTTGTGGCCTGCTGAACCCTGTGGGAGCCGGTGCTATTCGGCCCAAGGCGCTCGGCGCGAATCATTGAGACCCACCAGATAACTGTCGCCACCCAGCTGACTCATCTGTTTGCGAATCCAGCCGGCTCGCCGCGCCACATAAGAGGTGGGATGGCTTGCACTCCAGACACGCGGGTTTGGCAGTACGGCGGCCAACAAGCTCGATTGTTGGCGACTGAGGCCTTTGGCGCTCACACCAAAGTGGTGTCTGGCTGCCGCCTCTGCGCCAAATACCCCGTCATCCCATTCCACACTGTTGAGGTACACCTCAAGAATCCGCTGCTTGGGCCACAACACCTCGATCAATCCGGTAAACCAGGCTTCCAGGCCTTTGCGCAGCCAGCTACGGCCGGACCAGAGAAACAGATTCTTCGAGACTTGCTGGCTCAAGGTGCTGGCGCCTCGAATCGAGCCACCGAGTTCGTTGTGAGCCAGTGCTGCCTGAATCGCACCGAGATCAAACCCCCAGTGTTCCGGGAATTTTTGGTCTTCGCCGGCAATCACCGCGACTTTAAGGTCGTCGGAGATTTCATCCCACGGCTTCCAGGTGCGTTGCAGGTCAATGGGCTCGCCGTCGAACCAGGATTCGATCTTGCGCTCGACCATCAGCGCAGTCCCCGGTGGCGGGACCACGCGGAAGATCAACACCAGCAATACGCTGCCGCCCATGAACCAGAGCACGGCCTTCGTGAAACGACGGAAATAGATACGCAGCATAGAGATGGCTTGGCCGAACCCGTTGAGCGGGCCATTATACAGACCCTGTTGATCGAGTCTGACTGGAGTTCTTAATGCTGCGTGGCTTTCTGATGCTGGCCGCTTTCTTCGGCTTCACCGGCGTTGCCTTGGGCGCGTTCGCCGCCCACGGCTTGAAAAACCGTCTGACCCCCGAGTATCTGGCGATATTCCACACCGGCGTCACTTACCAATTGGTGCACACCCTGGCGTTGCTAGGCATTGCGTTACTGGCTACGCAAATTCAGGGGCGACTGATCACCTGGGCGGGCGCGTCGTTTGCCATCGGTATCCTGCTGTTTTCCGGCAGCCTGTACCTGCTTACCCTGACCGGTGTCAGCAAGCTCGGAATCATTACGCCCTTCGGCGGGCTCGCATTCCTGGTGGGCTGGGCGTGCCTGGGGCTTGCCGCCTGGCGGTTGAGCTGACCGGGTGGTCCATTTCATGACGAATGGCTTGGGTCACCAAGACTGATCGGGCTAGAATGCCAGCCCCTAAAAATGATGACGGCATTCGGTATGCGCATTCAGTTGAACGGCGAATCCCTTGAACTGCCCGACGGTGAAACCGTTGCGGCCCTGCTGACCCGTCTGGAACTGACCGGACGCCGGGTAGCGGTCGAACTCAATCTGGATATCGTCCCGCGCAGTCAGCATGCCGGCACTGCACTGAACGACGGCGACAGCGTCGAAGTCGTTCACGCCATCGGCGGCGGCTAGTCTGCGCCCAGTCCGAAAGGGCAAGAATTCTGCAAGAACCTCACCCCTACAGAGGATTTCCCATGAGCATCGTTCGTAGCGACAAGCCTTTCGTCCTGGCCGGTCGTACTTACCAGTCGCGTTTGCTGGTCGGTACTGGCAAGTACCGTGACATGGAAGAAACCCGCCAGGCTATCGAAGCCTCGGGTGCCGAAATCGTCACCTTCGCCGTGCGCCGCACCAATCTGGGCCAGAACGAAGGCGAGCCGAACCTGCTCGATGTCCTGTCGCCGGATCGCTACACCTTCCTGCCGAACACCGCCGGTTGCTTCGACGCTGTCGAGGCCGTGCGCACCTGCCGCCTGGCTCGTGAACTGCTTGGCGGGCACAATCTGGTGAAGCTGGAGGTGCTGGCGGACCAGAAAACCCTGTTCCCCAACGTGATCGAAACCCTCAAGGCCGCCGAAGTGCTGGTCAAGGAAGGCTTCGACGTGATGGTGTACACCAGCGATGACCCGATCATCGCCCGTCAATTGGCGGAAATCGGCTGCATCGCGGTCATGCCGCTGGCCGGCCTGATCGGCACAGGCCTTGGGATCTGCAACCCGTACAACCTGCAGATCATCCTCGAAGAAGCCAAGATCCCGGTGCTGGTGGATGCCGGTGTCGGTACCGCGTCCGACGCCACCATCGCCATGGAACTGGGTTGCGAAGCCGTGCTGATGAACTCGGCCATCGCCCATGCCCAGCAGCCGGTCATGATGGCTGAAGCCATGAAACACGCCATCGTTGCAGGTCGTTTGGCCTACCTCGCCGGCCGCATGCCGAAAAAACTCTATGCCAGCGCCTCCTCGCCGCTGGATGGTCTGATCAAGTAAGAGCCATTGATGACTGAATCAAACGACACGCCAATCCAGACGGAAGAAGGCGAAGAGCGCCAACACCGCCGCATCAAGAGTTTTGTGATGCGCGCCGGGCGCATGACCGAAGGCCAGCAAAAAGGCCTGGAGCAGGGCACGCCGCTGTTTGTCTTGCCGTTGGCCGATGCGCCGGTGGACTTCGATCAAGTGTTCGGCCGTTCGGCGCCGCGCTCGCTGGAAATCGGTTTCGGCATGGGCCATTCGCTGCTGGAAATGGCTGCTGCCTCGCCGGAGCAGGATTTCATTGGCGTGGAAGTTCACCGTCCGGGTGTGGGTGCGCTGCTCAATGGCGTGCTGACTCAGGGCCTGACCAACCTGCGGGTCTACGATTGCGACGCGATTGAAGTGCTCAATCGCTGCATCGCCGACAACAGCCTCGATCGCCTGATGCTGTTTTTCCCGGACCCGTGGCACAAGAGCCGTCACCACAAGCGTCGTATCGTTCAGGCTTCGTTCGCTGAACTGGTACGCAGCAAGCTGAAGGTGGGCGGTGTGCTGCACATGGCTACCGATTGGGAGCCGTACGCCGAGTACATGCTGGAAGTGATGAACGTCGCGCCGGGTTATCGCAACCTCGCCGAAGACGGCAAGTGCGTTCCGCGCCCGGCCGAGCGTCCGATCACCAAGTTCGAACGCCGCGGCGAACGGCTTGGGCACGGCGTGTGGGACCTGAAGTTCGAGAAACAGTCCTAAGCCTTACGCAACAAACTGTGTGCGAGCCTGCTCGCGAAAGCTTCATGACATTCAACACTTCGTTGATTGTCAGGCCTTCGCAAACCGGGTGGCTCCCACCGTCGTTGTGTGTGGTGTTCAAGTTCAGTGGCGATCCGCCGACAACTCTACGCCCCCACTTGTAAAGGAAGACAGGTTTGAAAGCCCTCTTCGCCTGCACGTTGCTTTTGAGCCTGTTGGCCTCGACAGCCTGCGGCCCCGCCGTAACCCCCGATGAGTATTTTGCGCGCGCCCAGAAAGCGGCCGCGGATCTGCAGCGTAACGCCGATGAAATAATCAGGCTGGAGGCGGCAGGACAGCTCGATCTGACCAACAGGCCCGAGCAGTTGGAGAATGCAGAAAGTACCCTCGAAGTACTCGCAGATAATCTCAAGCGCGCATCTGATGGCGGGCACACGCTCGCGACGTACTTTCTGGCTAACCTGCAAAGCAATCCGATGTATTCCGGGCAGTCGCCGAAAGAGGCCTGCGGCCTTTACCAAAAAGCCATGGACCAAGGCTTGTTGGCAGCCGCCATTGGCTATTACAACGTGTGCGATCGGGCATACGAAAGGTTTGATCTGCACAACGCCGATCACCTGAAATACTTGCAAACACTGGAGCAGTTGCTTCAGAAACCCGACATAAAGGGCGGCGGCTATCCGTTGATGGCCACGCGTTCCCTATGTTTCCAGGACGTGAATGCACCATTGCCCCAGCAAGGCATCATGGAGGCTATGCAGGCCCGCGCCGCCGCGTTGCTGCTGACAGAAGCGCAATATCGCGCCGAGGCCAATTACATTCTGGCGCTGACACGCGTGAACAAAAATGACCGTCCCGATAGCCAGAATATTGTCTATCTGGATAAAGCCGAGGCATTGGGCTGCAAAGACTTTCTGGGGCTGAGCGCCATGATGCGCAACGCAGTCATGGCGGCAGAGGCTAAATAGAAGGCGTTGACGTCAGCGGCGGTCAGCCACGACACCAATCAGCACCAGCACCACCAGCAACACGGGGGCCAGGCTGTAGTTGTTGAACTGGCTCAAGCCGCGAACGATCCATGGCGTCGCGTAAATCAGCGCGGCGCCGCTGCCGATCATGCACAGCAGGGCCATCAGTGGCACGCGCAAGGCGCCGGCAATGCTGCCCAGCCGTTGCTCGACCCAACCTTTGAAGTCCGAACCAAACAGCACCAGCAGACAGCCCACCAAGGCCAAGGCGATTTCCGACAGGTTGCTGCGGCTCCAGCGGGACACGGTGGCGAGCAGGTCGAGTATCAAATCCATTCGTTTTCCCTTAAGGCTGAAATCAGCTCAGAAATGTCTGCAACAAGTCATTGAGAAACAGTTGTCCGCGCGTCGTGGCCGCCAGACGTGACGGTTCGACCTGCAACAAGCCACTTTGTTCGGCTTCGCGACGGTGTTCGGCAAGGCTTTCCAGGCTCAGCCCGGTGCGCTCCGGATACAGTCGCGATTCGACGCCCTCGGTCAGGCGCAACGCGTTCATCAGGAACTCGAACGGCATCTCATCGTTAGTCAGCGCCTTCTCGCCCGCCTTGAAGCTTTTGGCCGGATTGAGGTAATCCTTGGGCAAGCGTGTCTTCCAGGTGCGCACGATGCGCCCGTGCGGATGGCTGAGCTTGCCGTGGGCGCCCGCGCCAATACCGATGAAGTCGCCAAAGCTCCAGTAATTGAGGTTATGCCGCGCCGGGCGACCCGGCTGGGCATACGCCGACACTTCGTATTGCGCGTAACCGTGTTCGGCGAGCAGCGCCTGACCCGCTTCCTGAATGTCCCACAGGGTGTCGTCTTCCGGCAGTGTCGGTGGCTGGTTCCAGAACACCGTGTTCGGCTCCAGCGTCAGCTGATACCAGGATAAATGAGTCGGTTTCAGGGCGATGGCGGTACGCAGGTCGTTCAGGGCATCTTCCAGGGACTGATCGGGCAGGCCGTGCATCAAGTCCAGGTTGAAGTTATCGAACCCGGCCTGACGGGCCATGCCAGCGGCGCGTACCGCTTCGTCGCCGTTGTGAATCCGCCCCAGGGCCTTGAGTTTCTCTTCCTGAAAACTCTGGATGCCGATCGACAGGCGATTGATCCCCAGTTTCCGGTACGCCACGAACTTGTCTTGCTCGAACGTTCCCGGATTGGCTTCCAGGGTGATTTCGATGTCATGCGCAAACGGGATGCGTTGTTCCACGCCTTTGAGCAATCGGCCCAAGGCTTCGGCGCTGAACAGGCTTGGCGTGCCGCCACCGAAGAAGATCGAACTCAGTTCGCGGCCGTAAACCGCGTGCAAGTCTTCATCGAGGTCAGCCAGCAGCGCATCGACGTACTCTTCTTCCGGCAGCACCGGGCTGGCGGTATGGGAGTTGAAGTCGCAATAAGGGCATTTGCGCACACACCACGGAATGTGGATGTACAGCGCCAAGGGCGGCAGCACGGGCAGTGCCGCCCGTGGCGATTGGGCGTCACCGCCGAAGATCAGCGGCGACGCGGATGATTCACGGGTCATTTCAAGCCCAGACGCTGGCGCAGCAGATCCATTGCACGGGCGCGGTGACTGATCTGGTTCTTGTCGCTCGGGCTCAGTTCGGCGCTGGAGCAATCGCGCTCCGGCACCCAGAACAGCGGGTCATAGCCGAAACCGTGTTCACCGCTGGCCGCCGTCAGGATGCGCCCGTGCCACAGGCCTTCGCAGAGGATCGGCAACGGATCATCGGCGTGACGCACCAGTGCCAATACACAGACAAACTGCGCGCCGCGCTCGGCCTCGGGCACGTCTTTCAAGACGTCGAGCAGCTTGGCGTTGTTCGCCGCATCGCCCTTGCCATCGGCATAACGAGCCGAATAGATACCCGGCGCACCGCCGAGGAAATCCACTGCCAGCCCAGAGTCGTCGGCGAGCGCCGGCAGGCCGGAGATGCGCGCGGCGTTGCGGGCCTTGAGGATGGCGTTCTCGACGAACGACAGGCCGGTTTCTTCAGGTTCGACGCTGCTGAACTCGCCGATCGAGCGCAGTTGCACCGAGTCGCCGAGCATGGCCTGGAGTTCCTTGAGTTTGCCGGCGTTATGGCTGGCCAATACGAGTTGCGTGAAGTTGATCATTCGCCGGGGAATAGCTCTTGGTTGAAATTGATGGTGTTGATTTTGTCACCGTTCTGCACCTTGATTTCGAAGGTGCGGACTTCCTGCTGATCCACCGGGTATTGCGCGATGTAGTAGATCGCACCTTGTTCGGTGATTTGTTTGAATTGCAGGGGCACGCTCTGGCTGGTCAGGTCTTTGACCGTGCCGCTCACCTGCGCCACCAGCGGCTTGCCTTCCTTGATCACGGCAACATTGATCACGCCCTGGTTCTTGCTGCGGATCAACTCCGCCGATTTGGCGATGTCCGGTGTCAGGAATGTGGAGTTGAAGGTGTTGTAGTGCACCGTCACGTCGCCAAAGGTTTCCTGGCGATCGCCCTTGATGGCGTCCGCGGCCATGGCCGTGACGCTCAGGCAGGCAGTGAGTAGAAACAGCGCTAGACGACCCATATTCGTTCTCCTTGGAATGTCGTGGTTCAGACAGCGACCTTGTGATCCTGCAGCCCGGGGCTGCTGACGCGGTAAATACCGATCTCACCTAACAGATTAGGCCATAGCTTACTGGCCCACCCGTGCCGATGCTGTTGATCCACGGCAAGCCGATCAATGACCTTGGCTTCACGTTCGCGACACAACGCCTCAAAGTCTTCGAAGGTGCAGAAGTGGATGTTCGGCGTGTTGTACCAGGTGTACGGCAGAAACTCGGAGACCGGCATCCGGCCCTTGCTCGCCAGGTACCAGCGGCAGCGCCAGTGACCGAAGTTGGGGAAAGTGATGATGCACTGGCGCCCAACGCGCAGCATTTCGTCGAGGATCTTGTCCGGGTAATGCACGGCTTGCAGCGCCTGGGTCATGACCACGATGTCGAAGCTGTTGCTGGCAAAGTTGCCCAGGCCCTTGTCCAGGTCCTGCTCGATGACGTTGATGCCTTTGGCCACGCACTCGGCGATATTGTCCGGGTCGTTTTCCAGGCCATAGCCGGTGACTTGCTTGTGGTCGCGCAGCCAGGTCAGCAGTTCGCCATCGCCGCAGCCGAGGTCGAGCACGCGGCTGCCGGCGGGGATCCATTCCTGGATGATTTCCAGATCGGCTCTCATGTCTTCCTCAAAGCGAAATGCGGTTCATGTAGTTGCTGAAGGCTTGCAGGTAGCGCGGGATCGGAATCAGGAAGGCGTCGTGGCCTTGCGGGGCGTCGATCTCGAGGTAGCAGACGTCTTTTTTCGCGGCCATCAGCGCGTCCACCAGTTCCCGCGAGCGGGCAGGGGAGAAGCGCCAGTCGGTGGTGAACGACATCACGCAGAACTTGGCCTGGGCATTGGCGAAGGTTTTCGCCAGGTCATCATCAAAGTTCGCTGCCGGGTCGAAGTAGTCCAGCGCCTTGGTCATCAGCAGGTAGGTGTTGGCGTCGAAGCGCCCGGAGAACTCTTCGCCCTGATAGCGCAGGTAACTTTCGACCTGGAATTCCACGCTGTGAAAATCGTAGTTGAGCTTTTCGCTTTTCAGGCCACGGCCGAATTTTTCGCCCATCGAATCATCGGACAGGTAGGTGATGTGCCCGACCATCCGGGCCAGCATCAGACCGCGCTTGGGAATCACGCCGGCTTCCTGGAACGAACCGCCGTGGAATTCGGGGTCGGTGAGGATGGCCTGGCGCGCCACTTCGTTGAACGCGATGTTCTGCGCCGATAGCTTGGGGGCCGAGGCGATAGCCAGGCAGTGACGAATGCGGTCGGGGTAAGTGATGCTCCATTGCATAGCCTGCATGCCGCCAAGGCTGCCACCGATCACTGCTGCCCATTGGCCGATGCCGAGGCGGTCGGCCAGACGCGCCTGGCTGTGCACCCAGTCTTCCACGGTCAGCACCGGGAAATCGGCGCCGAAGGGCTTGCCGGTGTCCGGGTTGATGCTGCTCGGGCCTGTGGAACCGTTGCAACCACCAAGGTTGTTCAGGCTGACCACGAAGAATTTGGTGGTGTCGATCGGCTTGCCGGGCCCGATGCAGCTGTCCCACCAACCGGGTTTACGGTCGTCGGGGCTGTGAAAACCGGCAGCGTGGTGATGACCGGACAACGCATGGCAAATCAGCACGGCGTTGCTCGCCGTGGCATTCAGCGTGCCGTAGGTTTCGTAGATCAGGTCATAGGCTGGAAGCGAACGCCCGCAGGCCAGGGCCAGGGGTTCGCTGAAGTGCGCCACTTGCGGCGTCACCAGACCAACAGAATCGGGGGGAAAGGCAGTTGGCATCGACCCTGCTCTCGTTGAAATGAGGCGTAAGTCTAAAGACCGCTGCCCCTAGCAGCAAGCGACTACCCATGATCGTTCCCACGCTCTGCGTGGGAATGCCTCAATGGACGCTCCGCGTCTGCTTCGGCGGTGACGCGGAGCGTCACAGGCTGCATTCCCACGCGGAGCGTGGGAACGATCAAGGTCGGGCCAATCCGGGCAACTCCGGCAGCTTCTTCGGCGAACAGATCCGCACCCGTTTCTGCCGGTTCAGCTCACCGCTGATCAAACTCACCTGGCTCTTGGAGACCCCAAACGCCTTGGCCAGAAACGCCATCAGGTAAGCATTTGCCTTGCCTTCGACCGGTGGTGCGGTCAGGCGGATTTTCAGGCGATCCCCATGCAGCCCGCAGAAATCATCGCTGCGGGCGGCCGGTTGCAGGTGACACTCCAGAATCAGGTCGTCACCGTCCCAGCGGTAGTAGCTCATCAGATCAGGCCAAGCAGGCCCTGCGGCATGAACGCATAGAACGCAAGGCGCGGGATCAGCCAGCTTTGCAGCAGCTGGATCGCGATGAACGCGAAGATCGGCGAAATATCGAGGCCGCCCAGGTTCGGAATGATGCGGCGGAACGGCGCGAGTACCGGCTCAGTGATCTGGCCGACCAACTCAGCCCCCGGATTGTGGCTGCCCGGGGCGACCCAGGACAGAATCACGCTGATGATCATGGCGTAGAACAGCACATTCAAGAACAGCGAGAACAGCGCAATGATCGACCATGGCACCAACAGCAGCCAGTCAACGTCGAAGCCTTTGAGCGTGAGGATGACCGCCATCAGCAGCATCTGCAGGATCAGCGCCAGCACCAGCGACGACATGTCCAGCCCGAACATGCTCGGGATCACCCGGCGCAGTGGCTTGAGCAGCGGTTGGGTGGCTTTGACGATGAACTGGCAGAGCGGGTTGTAAAAATTCGCCCGGACCAGTTGCAGGATGAAGCGCAGCAGCACGATCAGCAGGTACAGGCTGCCCAAGGTTTTAATGATGAAAACGGCAGCGTCATTGAGTCCTAGCATTATTGAATCCTTTGTAAGAGCTGATTAGCGACCAAGTTGCTCAGCCATTTCGGCCGAGCGATGCGCGGCGGCGCCGAGTGCCGTTTCGACCAGGGCTTCGAAGCCGCCGGCCTGGAACGACTTGATCGCAGCTTCCGTGGTGCCCGCAGGCGACGTTACACGACGACGCAGTTCGGCGGCATCGACATCGCTGGCGACCGCCATGTGCGCGGCGCCCAGCGCGGTTTGCAGGGTGAGTTGTGCGGCGATGTCTGCTGGCAGGCCTAGCTTCACGCCCGTGGCGGTCATGGCTTCGATCAGCAGGAAAAAGTACGCCGGGCCGGAGCCGGACACCGCAGTGACGGCGTCCAGTTGCTGTTCTTCGTTGAGCCACAGGGCAATGCCGACAGCCGACAGCAACTCTTGGGCTTGCTGGCGTTGATCGGCGTTCACTTGGGCCGTGGCGAACAAACCACTCACGCCCTGACGCAGCAGCGCCGGGGTATTAGGCATGCAGCGCACGATCGGCTGGGCGCCGAGCCAGTTGTTCATGCTGGCGCAGGTGATGCCAGCGGCAATCGACACCACCAGTTGATTGGGCTTCAGGCTTGGGCGAATCGCTTCGCACACGGCTTTCATCGCCTGAGGTTTGACCGCCAGGACGACCACGTCGGCGTCTTGAATGGCGTCGGCATTGTCGGCGAATACTTCGATGCCGT
Source organism: Pseudomonas sp. P1_F1_2 (assembly GCF_056405815.1). NCBI lineage: Bacteria > Pseudomonadati > Pseudomonadota > Gammaproteobacteria > Pseudomonadales > Pseudomonadaceae > Pseudomonas > Pseudomonas sp. P1_F1_2. The sequence goes on from NZ_JBFUBK010000041.1 coordinate 20,141, forward strand.
GTTCGGCAGCGACCTTGGCGCGGGTTTCGGCACCGGGATCGCTGGCGCGGATCTGCGCAGCGTCCAGACCTTTGGCGCGCAGGCCGCCGATCAGGCTGGCGGCCATGTTGCCGGCACCGATAAAGGCAATACGGGTTTTGCTCATGTCAGGTCCTTATAAAGAGTGGTGTCAGCCAGGGTTTCAAGGCTGGCCGTAGTCGCGGGCGCCGAACAGGGCCGTACCAACGCGGACCCAGGTGGCGCCCATGGCAATGGCCGACTCAAGGTCGTGGCTCATGCCCATGGAAAGTGTGTCGAGCGGCAGGTTCAGGCTGGCTTGCAAGTGCTGCACGGCAGCAAAAGCGGCATCCTGGGCGGCGCGATCTTCAGTCGGCTCGGGAATTGCCATCAGCCCGCGCAGCTTTATGCGAGGCAAGGCGTTGATGGCATTGGCCAAGGCCGGCAGGTCGGCCGGGGTGCAGCCGGATTTGCTGGCTTCACCGCTGACGTTGACCTGGATGCAGATGTTCAGTGGCGGCAAATCGGCAGGGCGTTGTTCGGACAGGCGTTGTGCGATTTTCAAGCGATCCACGGAGTGCACCCAGTCGAAGTGCTCGGCGATAGCGCGAGTCTTGTTCGATTGAATGGGGCCGATGAAGTGCCAGATCAAGGGCAGGTCGGCCAGTTCGAGCTGTTTGCCCAAGGCTTCCTGCAGGTAATTCTCGCCAACGTCGCGCAGGCCGGCGGCATAGGCTTCACGCACGGCTTCGGCGGGTTTGGTCTTGCTCACGGCCAGCAGTTGAACGCTGTGCTCATCGCGCCCGGCAGCCAGGGCGGCGGCGCGGATGCGTGAACTAACCTGAGCAATGTTGTCTGCTATCGTGGACATTCAATGTGCGCCAGCGGTCTGAAGGTTCGCGGCATTCTACTGGAATTGAGGAGCGCTATGGATATCACTGAGCTGCTGGCTTTCAGCGCTAAACAGGGCGCATCCGACCTGCACTTGTCAGCTGGCCTGCCCCCGATGATCCGTGTCGACGGCGATGTACGGCGCATCAACCTGCCGGCCCTGGATCACAAACAGGTACAGGAACTGATCCACGACATCATGAACGACACCCAGCGGGTGGACTTCGAGAAACACCTGGAAACCGATTTCTCATTCGAAGTGCCTGGTGTGGCGCGTTTTCGGGTGAACGCGTTTAACCAGAACCGTGGCGCCGGGGCGGTGTTCAGGACCATTCCATCGAAGGTTCTGAGCATGGACGACCTCGGCATGGGCGAGGTGTTTCGCAAGATCACCGATGCGCCGCGCGGGCTGGTGCTGGTCACCGGGCCGACCGGTTCCGGCAAGTCCACCACGTTGGCGGCGATGATCGACTACCTGAACAGCCATCGCCATCACCACATCCTCACCATCGAAGACCCGATCGAGTTTGTCCACGAATCGCGCAAATGCCTGATCAACCAGCGCGAGGTGCATCGCGATACGCGCAGCTTTGCCACGGCCCTGCGCTCGGCCCTGCGCGAAGACCCGGACGTGATTCTGGTAGGGGAGATGCGGGACCTGGAGACCATTCGCCTGGCGCTGACCGCTGCCGAGACCGGGCATCTGGTGTTTGGCACGCTGCACACCACGTCAGCGGCGAAAACCATCGACCGGGTGGTGGATGTGTTTCCGGGGGATGAGAAGTCGATGGTGCGGTCGATGCTGTCGGAATCGTTGCTGGCGGTGGTGTCGCAGACACTGGTGAAGAAGATCGGCGGCGGGCGGATTGCGGCGCACGAGATCATGTTGGGTACGTCGGCGATCCGTAACCTGATCCGCGAGGACAAGGTGGCGCAGATGTACTCATCGATTCAGACGGGAGGATCGCTGGGGATGCAGACGCTGGATATGTGCTTGAAGGAGTTGGTGACCAAGGGCTTGATCAGTCGCGAGCATGCGCGGGATAAGGCGCGGTCGCCGGATAACTTCTGAGGAGGAGGTGATCGCTCCCACACAGAGCGTGGGAGTGATCATCCCGGGTCAGGCCCGGGATTTCATCAGCGCTGTACGACGCGCATCTGATTCGGTTCTTTTGGCAGAACCCGCTTGGCAACCACGTAGTGTTTTTCCCAGTACGGTTTCTTCAGCGTATCGATGCTCACCGACTTGCCACGGCGGGGCGCGTGGATGAAGCGGTCATTGCCCAGGTAGATGGCAACGTGATTGACTCGACGGCTTTTGATGTTGAAGAAAATCAGGTCGCCGGGCTTCAGTTCGTCGCGATCGACTTTCTCGCCATGACCGCTGGCCATGGCATTGGAAGTGCGCGGCAGGTCAAACGTAGCGTCGTTGAACGCGTATTTCACCAGGCCACTGCAATCGAACCCTTTACTTGGGCTACTGCCGCCCCAACGGTAGGGAGTACCGAGGACGTTGACGGCGCGGCTCAGCACATTGCTGCTTTCCTTGCTCGCCATCGGCGGTACAAGTTTGCTGTTGGCGTTGCTCGGTTCGCTCGACAGTTTTGCAGTTTGTTTGCTTTTGTTCGAAGGAGCAGAAGCATGGGATTTTGGGGTGTAACCATTAACGTTTGGAAGACGTTGCTCACGATTGGTGGCGTGGGCGGCCAGTGGCATCAAAAGGCAAATGGTTAGCCATGTCTTGAAAAATGGACGCATTAGGCAGGGCTCGAATGGGTGAACGCGCAACTTTATAACAGCTTTTTTTACCCTTCCGAGGCCGTTGGTCGATTCAACCTGGTGGCCATTTGAACCAAACAAGCGGCAGATTGACGCAATTGTCGGACAGAAGTCAGGTGCTATAAGGCTTTGACGGGACCCACGGTAGCATTTGCCATACGTCGGCTACCTGTAAAAAAGTCACAAAGATTTAAAGAATATTTCTCTATCGTGTGAATCGAGGTCATTCATGAACAGCTATCAACAGTCGGCCGCGCATCAGGATACTCACAGCAAAGTGATCGGGTATCTGCTGTGGATTTTTGGTTTTACCGGGGCCCACCGCTTCTATTACGGCAAGCCTGTGACCGGGACGATCTGGTTCTTCACCTTTGGTTTGCTGGGGATTGGCTGGCTGATCGACGTATTTCTGATCCCGGCTATGGACCGTGAAGCTGACCTTCGGTTCACCGCTGGGCCTATCGAGTACAACGTGGCGTGGATTCTGCTGACGTTTCTAGGGGTGTTCGGCGTGCACCGGATGTATCAGGGGAAGTGGATCAGCGGCTTGCTGTACCTGGTGACGGGCGGGTTGTTCTTTGTGGGGGTGCTGTATGACTTCTGGACACTGAATGACCAGGTTTCCGTGCGTAACGCTCAGAACAGAGGTGCTTTCCAGTAAGCCATCGCTGGCAAGCCATGCTCCTACAGGGTGTTCATACACAATCCCGTAGGAGCAAAGCTTGCTCGCGATTGTAGCCACGCGGTCTTATGCCTGGTGACTGATCCGCCCATCCACCAGGGTGTAACGCACTACGCCCGGCAGGCTATGCCCGATGAACGGGCAGTTTTCACCCTTGGACAACCAGGTTTCACCCGCCACCGTCGACGCTGTCGGGTCGAACAGCACGATGTCCGCCGGCCCGCCGACCGCCAAACGACCTGCCGGCAAGCGCAAGGCCTCGGCCGGGCCGGTGCTCAAGCGTGTCAGTAACGTCGGCAGGTCGAGCAAACCATCCTCCACCAGCGTCATCGCCAACGGCAGCAGCAATTCAACACTGCTGATGCCCGGCTCCGTGGCGCCGAACGGCGCCAGTTTGGCGTCCAGCTCGTGTGGCTGGTGATGGCTGGAAATGGCCGAGATCACACCCGATTTCACTGCCTCGCGCAGGCCATCGCGGTCGGCGCGGGTGCGTAGCGGTGGCTGGACGTGATAGAGGCTGCTGAAGTCGATCAAGGCTTCATCCGTCAGGATCAGCTGATACAGGGCGACATCGGCGGTCACCGGCAGCCCGCGGGCCTGGGCCTGGGCGATCAGGGCCACGCCGCGAGCGCTGGTGAGCTGGCTGAAGTGCGCGCGCACGCCGCTCTGCTCAACCAACAACAGATCGCGGGCCAGGGCCACGGTCTCCGCGGTTTCCGGTATGCCCGGCAAGCCGAGGAAACTGGCGGTCGGGCCTTCATGGGCCAGGCCACCTTCGGCCAGATCATGGTCCTGGGAATTGAAAATCACCGTGAGGTCGAATGTCGCCGCGTATTCCAGCGCCCGGCACAGGGTGCGGGTATTGCGAAAGCTCTCCAGGCCATTGCCGAAGGCCACGCAACCGGCATCGCGCAGCGCAACGAGCTCGGCAAGCTGTTCGCCGTCCAGGCCTTTGCTCAGGGCGCCAATCGGGAACACTTTGGTGTTGCCGGCTTCACGCGCGCGGTCGAGGATCAGTTCGGCCACGGCCGAAGTGTCCAGCACCGGTTTGGTTTTCGGCGGGCAGCACAGGCTGGTGACGCCACCGGCGGCTGCTGCGCGGGTTTCGCTGATGATCGAGCCTTTGCGGCTGTAACCCGGCTCGCGCAGGGCGACGTTCAGGTCAACCAGGCCGGGAGCAGCCACGAGGCCATGGGCGTCGATTGTGTCGACGGCGACAAAACCGGCTGGCGCAGCGCCAAGGGCGACGACTTTGCAGGCTTCAATGTGGATATCGGTTACTTGATCCAGCCCCGTGGCTGGATCGATCACGCGGGCGCCGAGAATACTGAGCTTCACTGGGCGTTCTCCTGCTCGAATTGACGTTGCGCAGTCTGCCCGCTCATGGCCATGGACAGCACGGCCATACGAATCGCAATACCGTAGGTGACCTGGTTGAGGATCACCGAGTGCGGGCCGTCGGCCACCGCCGACTCGATTTCCACCCCACGGTTGATCGGCCCCGGGTGCATGACGATGCAATCGGGCTTGGCCCCGGCCAGGCGTGCGGTGGTCAGGCCGAACAGGCGGTAGAACTCGCCTTCGCTCGGCAGCAGGCCGCCGGCCATGCGTTCGCGCTGCAGGCGCAGCATGATCACCACGTCGACGTCTTTCAGGCCTTCGGTCATGTCGGTGTAAACCTTCACGCCGTATTGCTCGATGCCGATGGGCAGCAGGGTTTTCGGCGCGATCACGCGGATGTCCGGGCAACCCAGGGTTTTCAGGGCCAGCATGTTCGAGCGCGCCACCCGCGAGTGCAGGATGTCGCCGACGATGGCCACCGAGAGATTTTCAAAACCACCCTTGTGCCGGCGGATGGTGAGCATGTCGAGCATGCCCTGCGTCGGGTGCGCGTGACGGCCGTCGCCGCCGTTGATGATTGCCACTTGCGGGCACACATGCTCGGCGATGAAGTGCGCGGCGCCGGAGTCGCCGTGGCGCACGACGAACATGTCGGCGGCCATGGCCTCCAGGTTGCGCAGGGTGTCGAGCAGGGTTTCGCCCTTGCTCGCCGACGAGGTCGACACGTTCAGGGTGATCACGTCCGCCGACAGCCGCTGGGCCGCCAGTTCGAAGGTGGTGCGAGTGCGGGTCGAGTTTTCGAAGAACACGTTGCACACGGTCTTGCCGCGCAGCAACGGGACTTTCTTCACGGCCCGGGCGCCGACTTCGAGGAACGAGTCAGCGGTGTCGAGGATTTCCGTCAGCAGCTCGCGGCGCAAACCGTCGAGCGAGAGGAAGTGGCGCAGCTGGCCCTGATCATTGAGCTGCAGCGGGCGCTTGGTATCTAGAGGCGTCATCGCGAGGGGACTCTCAATAGGGCGGATTAAAGGGCGAGGTCTTGCAGTTCAAGCTTGAGTTCGGGGCCGGAAAGCTTCACTCGTTCATGGGCGGCCAGCGACAGCGTCGCGCCAACCACGTTCGGGCGGATCGGCAGTTCGCTGGCGTCCAGGTCCAGCAGGCAGACCAGCGTTACGCTGGCCGGGCGGCCGTAGTCGAAGAGTTCGTTCATGGCAGCGCGGATGGTCCGGCCGCTCATGAGCACGTCGTCGATCAGCACCAGATGCTGGCCTTCGATCTCGAATGGCAGTGCCGACGGGCGAACCTGTGGGTGCAGGCCGTTCTGGCTGAAGTCGTCGCGGTAGAAGGACACGTCCAGCGTACCGAGCGGCGAATCGCTGCCCAGTTCTTCGAGCAACGCCTGGGCGACCCAGACGCCGCCGGTACGGATACCGATATAACGCGGTTCGCTGATGCCACGGTGTTCCAGGTGTGCCTTGAGACGGATCGCCATCTGGCTGATCAGTTCGGCGGGATTGGGCAGGCTCATGGTTGCTCCTTCTTGGGCCCGAGCCGGGTTCTGCGGGTGTGACGCCTGGCTCGGGTTGTCGCTAAGTAGAGACGCTTGCTGCGCCTCTTCAGGATTCGAACAATGCGGTGTTTTCGTCGAGCCAGCCTTGCAGCAGCAGGGCGGCGGCGATGGCGTCCACCGGGTTGTCGCGGTAACTGCCTTTTTGCCCGCCACGATCACGTCGTTCGCCTTTGGCTTCAAACGTGGTCAGGCGTTCATCGTGGGTATAGAAAGGCAGGTTGTAGCGGCCGTTGAGACGGCGGGCGAATTTTTCCGCGCGCAGGCACATGTCGCTTTGGGTGCCATCCATGTTCAAGGGCAGGCCCACCACCACTGCGTCGGGTTTCCATTCTTTGATCAGGGCTTCGACCTGATTCCAGTCCGGAACGCCGTTCTGCGCTTTCAACGTACACAACTCGCGGGCCTGGCCGGTAATCACCTGCCCGACCGCGACGCCGATCTGTTTGGTGCCGTAGTCGAAACCCAATATCAGGCGCAGGGCCATCAGGCGTGCCCCGCCTGGCTGGTGAGCAGGCTGAGGTTGACGCCCAGATGCTTGGCCGCCGCTTCCAGACGCAATTCGCTGCTGGTGTTGAACAGGATGTCGGCGTCGAACGGGCAGGTCAGCCAGGCGTTCTGAGCCAGTTCGGCGTCCAGTTGCCCGGCTTCCCAACCGGCGTAGCCGAGGGCAATCAGGCTTTTCGCCGGGCCGACACCGTCGGCAATGGCAAACAGTACGTCTTGAGAGGTGGACAGGGACAGATCGCCTTCCAGATCAACGGTCGCCTGATAACTCTGCCCTTTGGGGTGCAGGACAAAACCGCGATCCGTCTGCACCGGGCCGCCGATGAAAATCGGCACATGCCGGCACAGCGGTGGGGGCTCGATGTCCGGGCGCAGTTGCTCAAGGATCTCGGCCAGGTTCAGGTCTTGCGGGCGGTTGATCACCAGCCCCATGGCACCATTGGCCGTGTGCTCGACGATGTAGGTCAAGGTGTGCGCAAAGTTCGGGTCGGCCATGTGAGGCATGGCGATCAGGAAGTGATGCTTGAGGTAGCTGGGGCTGACATTCTTCATGAGCGCTAGTGTGGCGTTGGAGGGGCGAACTGACAAGCTGGGGATGCACGGGAAATGCCCCGATTTTCCCCGGCAACAGAGATCATTGTGGGAGCGGGCCTGCCCGCGAAGGCGTCAGGTCGGTCGATATTTATGCTGAATGTGCCGACCTCTTCGCGGGCAAGCCCGCTCCCACAGGGGGATATGCAGTGTTCAATTGCTCGAGAGGCGGTCGCCGCGGGCAAATTTCCAGGTGCGGATGATTTCCAGGCGGTCGATGTCCGACAGATCCCCGGTAAACGGCGCAAACGGGGCCGCGAGCCGCACGATCCGCTGTGCCGCCTGATCCAGCAGCGGCTGCCCGGACGACTCCAGCACCAGCACTTCATACAACGAGCCGTCCCGGTTGATCGAAACCATCAAGCGCAAATTGCCGTAAATCTGCTTGCGTCGGGCTTCGTCGGGGTAATTGAGGTTGCCGATGCGCTCGACCTTCTTGCGCCATTCGTCCTTATACCAGGCGCCTTTGTCGCGCATGGTCGAAGCCGCGCTCAAGCGGTGAATGCGCGGGCGCTTGGCGTACAGCTGTTGTTCATTGGCCAGTTCCGCTTCGAGGCTGGCGATGTCGCTGGACAGCTGGGCACTGTCAAACGTCGGCGCGGCCACGGCAGGCTTGGCCTGTGGCTTGACCTCTTCGTTCTTGGCCGGCGCTTTTTTAGGTTGGGGTGCGACGGTAGTCACGGCTGCCTTGGGCGCTGCTTCCTGTACTTCAGGCTTGGCGGCGGGCGGTGGCGTGACTTTCTGCACTTTGTTGTCCTGGAACGGCGCGACCTCGGTGGTCTTGGGAATCGCTTTTTTATCCAGGGTGCCGCTGCCTTGCTGATTTTCCTGGGCGAGGAAATCGGCTTTTTCGGGCTTCTTTTCGCTTTTGAAGGTGGCGAGGGTGATTTCCAGGGTTTTGCTGATGGTTTTGGGTTCGACCATCGTAAAGCCGACGCCCAACAGCAAGGCCAGGTGAATCAACGCCGCGAGAAACAGGGTAAAACCGAGGCGATCGGCCGGGCGCACGCCACGATGGGCGAGTTCAGCAGGCAGATCGGACGGGAGGGTCATGGCAAGAAAACCAACATCGCGTTTTTCACAGGCCGCGCATGATAACGCAATGTTGGGGGTCCTTAGACTGTTCTATATCAGCGAGCCTTGAGCTTCTGATCGATGGCATCCATCAGCAGGCCGCCGATGTCGGTGCCAAAGGCGTTATCGATTTCGCGGATGCAGGTCGGGCTGGTGACGTTGATTTCGGTCAGATGCTCGCCGATCACGTCCAGGCCAACAAACAAAAGACCTTTTTCACGCAGGGTAGGGCCCACTTGTGCCGCGATCCAGCGATCCTTCTCGGTCAATGGACGGGCTTCGCCACGACCACCGGCGGCGAGGTTGCCACGGGTTTCTCCGGCGGCCGGAATGCGCGCCAGGCAGTAATCCACCGGCTCGCCGTCGATCATCAGGATGCGTTTGTCGCCGTCCTTGATCGCCGGCAGGTACGCCTGGCCCATGATCTGCTGGGCGCCCAGCGCCGTCAGGGTTTCCAGGATCACCGACAGGTTCGGATCACCAGCGCGATGACGGAAGATCGACGTGCCACCCATGCCGTCCAGCGGCTTGAGGATCACGTCGCCGTGCTTGGCGGCGAATTCACGCAGCACATCGGCGCGACGGCTGACCACGGTCGGCGGCGTGCATTGCGGGAACAGCGTGGCGAACAGTTTTTCGTTGCAGTCACGCAGGCTCTGCGGCTTGTTGACCACCAGCACGCCGGCGCTTTCGGCTTGTTCCAGCAAATAGGTGGAGTAAACGAACTCCATGTCGAACGGTGGATCCTTGCGCATCAGGATCACGTTCAGATCGCTGAGCGGCGCATCGCTCTCGGCGCCCAGTTCGAACCATTTTTCCGGGTTGGCGAACACTTGCAGCGGACGCATCCGCGCGCGAGCCTGGCCTTCGCCCTGGTACAAATCGCGCTGTTCCATATAGAACAGTTCCCAGCCGCGCTTCTGCGCGGCCAGCAGCATGGCCAGCGAGCTATCCTTTTTATAGGAGATGCTGGCAATGGGGTCCATGACAATCCCGACGCGAACGCTCATGGGTTTTTCCTCGAATTTGGGTGGTCCGAATGGACATGAAAAAGTGGCGTCAGAGTGGCGCTGAGTGTGTTCCCGGTCAAGGAAAAACCATCGTGCAAGTCGGCCGATAGATTGGTTTTGGAGACTGTGCTAAAAAGGCTGCCATGTCATGCTGGCCCTTGAGTATCAAGGGTTTCGAGCGCAAACGGACAATTTGTTTCGCAAAGGCGACGGTAGAGCATTTATGGATCAGCATTCCAGCGCCTTGAAGGTCATGGTGATCGACGATTCGAAGACGATTCGTCGCACCGCCGAAACGCTGTTGAAGAATGTGGGTTGTGAAGTCATTACGGCCATCGACGGTTTCGATGCGCTGGCCAAGATTGCCGATAACCATCCCGGCATCATCTTTGTCGACATCATGATGCCGCGTCTGGATGGCTATCAGACCTGCGCTTTAATCAAGAACAATAGTGCGTTCAAGTCCACGCCAGTGATTATGCTGTCGTCCAAGGACGGGCTGTTCGACAAGGCCAAGGGGCGCATCGTTGGCTCCGACCAGTTTTTGACCAAGCCTTTCAGCAAGGAAGAACTGCTGAACGCGATCCAGGCCCATGTTCCGGGCTTCGCCGCCGTTTTGCCGCAGTAGGACACGCACAGTGACGCTCGGCCAGCGGGCCCGGTGTCGACAAGAATGGGGAAGACCATGGCTCGTATTCTGATCGTCGATGATTCGCCGACCGAAATGTACAAACTGACCGGCATGCTGGAAAAGCACGGTCACGAAGTGTTGAAAGCCGAGAACGGCGCCGACGGCGTGGCCCTGGCCCGTCAGGAAAAACCTGACGCCGTGTTGATGGACATCGTCATGCCTGGCCTCAACGGCTTCCAGGCGACTCGCCAGCTGACCAAAGACCCGGAAACCGGGCACATCCCGGTGATCATCATCACCACCAAGGATCAGGAAACCGACAAGGTCTGGGGCACGCGCCAGGGGGCCAAGGATTACCTGACCAAACCGGTCGACGAAGAAACCCTGATCAAAACCCTGAACAACGTGCTGGCCGGTTGAACGTCCGCCCATGACTGAATCGCTGACGGCTTTCGAGCTGCTGCTGCAGATCGATCAGCGCTGTCGTCTGCTGGCGGCGGATTTACCGTCCCAGCCGACCCGACAGGACAGCTGGAGCGGCATTGGTTTCCGCTTGGGCGAGGACTGGTACGTCGCGCCGATGGGCGAAGTCAGCGAAGTCCTGCATGAACCGCGCTTCACCCAATTGCCGGGCGTCAAACCCTGGGTCAAAGGGGTGGCCAACTTGCGTGGGCGATTGCTGCCGATCATGGACCTGGGTGGTTTTTTTGGCCACGAAGCCTCGGCTGTGCGCAAGCAGCGGCGCGTGTTGGTGGTGGAACATAACGAAATTTTTGCCGGGTTGCTGGTCGACGAAGTCTTCGGCTTGCAGCACTTTGCCCAGGACAGCCTGCAGCCGGCAGATCATTTGAACGGGCCAATGTCGGGCTTCGTCAAAGGCCGGTTTCAGCGAGAGCAGGCCTGGCAGGTGTTCAGCCCGTTTGCGCTGGCGCAGTCACAAAGCTTTATGCATGTAGCGGTGTAATCCCCGGACCCTGTAGGAGCCGGGCTTGCCCGCGATGCAGACGGCGCGGTCTCACTTTGGACCGGGGTGATGCCATCGCGGGCAAGCCCTGCTCCTACAAGGGCGAGTAGTGAATTGGGCAGGACAGGCGAGGACCGATGACAAAAGCACAAACAGGCAAGCCAGAAGGATCGCGCAGCCGTTCGCAGATCATCGTGCTGTTTATCGCGCTGATCGTGTTCATCATGCTGCTGTTCGCCAATTTCGCTTACCTCAATACCCAAGCCACGTACGACAAACAGTACATCGGCCACGCCGGCGAGCTGCGCGTGCTGTCCCAGCGCATCGCCAAAAATGCCACCGAAGCTGCCGCTGGCAAAGCGGCCGCGTTCAAGTTGCTCAGTGATGCGCGCAACGACTTTGCCCTGCGTTGGGGATACCTGAAGAAGGGCGACCCGGCCACCGGCCTGCCGCCAGCGCCGACCACCGTGCGCCCGGAAATGCGCGCCGTGCAGCTCGATTGGGAACGCTTGCTGAAAAACACCGACGCCATTCTCTCCAGCGAGCAGACGGTGCTGTCGCTGCATCAGGTCGCGGCGACCCTGGCCGAAACCGTGCCGCAGTTGCAGGTCGAGTACGAGAAAGTCGTCGAAATCCTCCTGCAACGCGGCGCACCGGCCGCGCAGGTGGCGATGGCCCAGCGCCAATCGCTGCTGGCCGAGCGCATTTTGGGCGCGGTGAACACCGTGCTGTCCGGCGACGAAAACTCGCAGCAGGCCGCCGACGCCTTCGGCCGCGATGCCGCGCGTTTCGGCCAGGTGCTCAACGGCATGCTTCAGGGCAATGTGGCGCTGAGAATCAGCCAGGTCGAGGACCGCGATGCTCGCGCTCGCTTGAGCGAGATTTCCGAGCTGTTTGAATTCGTCTCGGGCTCGGTGGATGAAATCCTCGAAACCTCCCCCGAATTGTTCAAGGTCCGCGAGTCGGCCACCAACATATTTACCCTGTCGCAAACCTTGCTCGATGAAGCCTCGCACTTGGCCACCGGGTTCGAAAACCTTGCCGGCGGGCGCAATACCGACACCATCGGCGGTTACGTGCTGGGCCTGCTGGCGCTGATGTCGATCATTCTGATAGGGATGGTGATGGTGCGCGAAACCAATCGTCAGCTTCGGGAAACCGCCGAAAAGAACGAACGTAACCAGAGCGCGATCATGCGCCTGCTGGACGAAATCGAAGACCTGGCCGACGGCGACTTGACCGTCACCGCCTCGGTGACCGAAGACTTCACCGGGACCATTGCCGACTCGATCAACTATTCCGTGGACCAATTGCGCGACCTGGTGGCGACCATCAACCTCACTGCCGGCCAGGTGGCCGCCGCCGTGCAGGAAACCCAGGCCACCGCCATGCACCTGGCACAAGCCTCGGAGCATCAGGCGCAGCAGATCTCCGAAGCCTCGACGGCGATCAACGACATGGCCCAGTCCATCGATCAGGTCTCGGCCAATGCCGCCGAGTCGTCAGCGGTGGCCGAGCGTTCGGTGGAAATTGCCAACAAGGGCAACGAAGTGGTGCACAACACCATCCACGGCATGGACAACATTCGCGAGCAGATTCAGGACACCGCCAAGCGCATCAAGCGTCTGGGCGAGTCCTCCCAGGAAATTGGCGACATTGTCAGCCTGATCGATGACATTGCCGACCAGACCAACATACTCGCGCTCAACGCGGCGATCCAGGCATCGATGGCCGGTGACGCCGGGCGCGGTTTTGCCGTGGTGGCCGACGAAGTCCAGCGCCTGGCCGAGCGTTCATCCGCCGCGACCCGGCAAATCGAAACCCTGGTGCGGGCGATCCAGACGGACACCAACGAAGCGGTCATTTCCATGGAGCAGACCACCACCGAAGTGGTGCGGGGAGCGCGTCTGGCGCAGGATGCCGGTGTGGCCCTGGAAGAAATCGAAGGCGTATCGAAGACCCTCGCGGCGTTGATCCAGAGTATTTCCAATGCTGCGCAGCAACAAACGTCTTCGGCCGGGCAGATTTCCCTGACGATGAACGTGATTCAACAGATCACCTCGCAGACCTCGTCCGGTTCCACCGCCACTGCCGAGAGCATCGGCAACCTGGCTAAAATGGCCAGTCAGCTGAGGCGTTCGGTGTCCGGTTTCACCTTGCCGGCCGCCAAGGCGCAGGCGGCGGACAAGGCTTGAACCGGCCACAGGCGTATGATTTTTGAAAGGCGTAGGGACTGGAGTGGTTATGGGTGATCGGCACGACTATGTGGCCCTCGAGTGGGTCAAAGGCGAGATTGCCGAAACGCTGAAGCAGGCCCATCAAGCAATCGAAACGTTGCTTGATGACCCGCAGGCGCTGCACGCCTTGAGCGATTGCCTGGCGTACATCCATCAGGTTCACGGCAGTTTGCAGATGGTCGAGTTCTACGGCGCGGCCCTGCTCGCCGAAGAAATGGAACAGCTGGCCAGCGCCTTGCTGCAGAACCGCGTCAGCCATCGTGATGAAGCGCTGCACCTGTTGATGCAAGCCCTCGGGCAACTGCCGATTTACCTCGACCGCATACAAGGGGCACGCCGTGACCTGCCCTTGGTGGTGTTGCCGCTGATTAACGATTTGCGCAGCGCCCGGGGTGAAACCCTGCTGTCGGAAACCAGCCTGTTCAGCCCGCAACTGGTGGACTTGCCACCGTTGGACGAAGCGTCGCTGGCGCTGCTTGAGCCTGCGGACTTCGCCAATGTGCTGCGCAAATTGCGCCAGATGCTGCAAATGGCACTGGTCGGGTTGCTGCGAGAACAGGATGACGACACCCATTTTAATTATCTGGCCAAGGTTTTTTCACGCCTTGAAGGGATATGCGCTGATGCGCCCCTGAGCCCGCTGTGGCAAGTCGCCTCGGCACTGGTCGAAGGCATGCGCACAGACGTGATCGCCAACAGCCCGGCGCTGCGCAGCCTGTTCAAGGACGCTGACAAAGAACTCAAGCGTTTGCTCGAACAAGGCATCCGCGGGATCAATCAGCCGGCACCGCCCGAGCTGCTCAAGAGTTTGCTGTTCTACATTGCCAAGGCCGAACTTCCTACCGGGCAGATGCTGACCATGAAAGATCGCTACTCACTGGACGACGCGTTGCCCGACAGCGCGATGGTCGATGAAGAACGCGCACGCCTGGCCGGTCCCGACCGCGATGCCATGCGTTCGGTGCTGGCCGCGCTCTGCGAAGAACTGGTGCGGGTCAAGGAGCGCCTGGACCTGTTCGTGCGCAGCGACCGTCAGCACACCTCGGACCTCGACAGCCTGCTGGCGCCACTGCGCCAGATCGCCGACACCCTGGCGGTGCTGGGGTTTGGGCAGCCGCGCAAAGTCATCATCGATCAACTGGCGGTGGTACTCAGCCTGGTTCAGGGCCAGCGCGAACCCAACGACGCCATCCTCATGGACGTCGCGGGCGCCTTGCTCTACGTCGAAGCCACCCTGGCCGGCATGGTCGGCACCGTGGAGCCCGAGAGCCAGGAAGAAAGCCGCCTGCCGACCACCGACCTGACTCAGATTCACCAGATCGTCATCCGCGAAGCGCGCATCTGCCTGCAACAAGCCAAGGACATGATCGTCGACTACATCGACGCCGACTGGGATCGCCAGCAACTGCAGGCGCTGCCGGCGTTGCTGACGCAAGTGCGCGGCGCGTTGTCGATGATCCCGTTGAGCCGGGCGGCGAGCCTGGTCGAAACCTGCAATCACTTCATTCGCGACCATTTGCTGCTGGAGCCGGACCAGCCCGATTGGCAGGAACTGGACAGCCTGGCCGATGTGGTGACCAGCATCGAGTATTACCTGGAACGCCTCGGCGACGATCCCGAAGCACCGGGGGAACAACTGCTCGATGTCGCTGAAAAAAGCCTGGCGTCGCTCGGGGTTTTCCCCAGCGAACTGCAAGTACCGATGCTCGACGATGTGCTCAGCCCGAGTGAAGCCCAGGTCATGCAGCAGATGCAGGTGCTCGATGACCCCGAGATCGTGCAGACGCTGGCCGATGTGCTGGCCAGCCCGGTGTCCTCCGTCAATCCGCCCGCGCTGACCACCCCAGGCAGCCTGTTGCCGCCGCCCGCCGGTGAGGAACCGGTCGACGAAGAGTTGCGCGAAGTCTTCCTCGAAGAGACCGATGAGGTCCTGGATATCCTCCAGGAATACTTGCCGCGCTGGACGTCCAACCCCGACGACAAGTGTGCCTTGAGCGAATTGCGCCGAGCGTTCCACACCTTGAAAGGCAGCGGCCGGATGGTCCGCGCGTTGGTGCTGGGCGAGCTGGCATGGGCGGTGGAAAACCTGCTCAACCGTGTGCTGGAGGACAACGTCGCGCCGGGGGCCGCCGTGCAACAACTGCTTGCCGATACCCTGAATTTACTGCCGGAACTGGTGACCGAGTACGCCGGCAATGTCCAGCGTCAGCGCAACGATGTCGACCAGTTGGCCGCGCGCGCCCATGCCCTCGCCAAAGGCGATGCACCTGCCTGCGATGAAGATACCCAGGACGTGGCGGCCCTTGATCCGCTGTTGCTGGAGATCTTCCGCAAAGAAGCCGAAACCCACCTGGCCAGCCTCAATCGCTTCCTTGATCAGGCTGCCGAGCATGTGCCGCTTCAGGCCAGCGACGAATTGCAGCGAGCGTTGCACACGCTCAAGGGCAGCGCCTCGATGGCCGGCGTCTTGCCGATCGCCGAGCTGGCAACGCCACTGGATCAACTGGCCCGTGAGTACAAGGCGCATCTGATAGCGCTGGACCTGGACGAAGTCGAACTGTTGCTGGAAGCCGAAGGCTTGTTCCGGCTCGGCTTGCGCCAGCTCACGACCGATCCGTTGGCGCAGATTCGCGGTGCCGGCTCATTGATCGAACGCACCCAGTCATTACTCGCCGAGCGTCTGCAAACGCTGTTGAGCACGCCCGATACCGCGCTGCGAACCAAGCGCGACCCGCAGTTGATCAACAACTTCCTGGCCCAGGGCATGGACATCCTGCTGGACGCCGAAAGCTTGTTGCAGCGCTGGCAACAGCATCCCGGCGAACGTCAGGAATTGACCGCGTTGCTGGATGAACTGACCACGCTCGGCGAGGGCGCGCACCTCGCCGATCTGCACCCGGTGGACGCACTCTGCGAAGCCTTGCTCGACCTGTATGGCGCGGTGGAAGAGAGCAGCCTGGCGGTCAGCGAGCGGTTTTTCCATGAAGCGCAAAGTGCTCACGAAGCGCTGATCAACATGCTCGACGAACTGGCCGCCGGCCAGGAAGTCAGCCCGCAGCCGGAACGCATCCGGGCGTTGCGCGAGTTGCTCGATGAAAGCCTCGACCCATCGTCCATGGGCCTGATTCGCAGTGACGGCAGCCGCACCCTGAGCATTCGCGAACTGGGCAGCGCCACCGCCGAACTTGAGCAAACGGCGACCCCGGTGGAGTTCGACGACGAAATCGTTTCCATCTTCCTCGAAGAAGCAATGGACATCCTCGAAAGTGCTGGTCAGGCCCTGCAACGCTGGTTGCGTGACCCGGACAACGCCGCCCCGTTGTCGTCCTTGCAGCGCGATTTGCACACGCTCAAGGGCGGTGCGCGGATGGCCGAAGTCGAGCCGGTCGGCGATTTGGCCCATGAACTGGAAAGCCTTTACGAAGGCTTGGTGGACCGCCGTTACAACCACAGTGAAACCCTGGCGCAGTTGCTGCAAAAGAGCCATGACCGCCTCGCCCTGCTACTTGAACAGTTGCAGAATCAGCAATCGCTGGGGACCCCGAGCGAGTTGATCGAGGCGATTCGCGCCTTTCGTCAAGGCAATGCCAGCGCCGCCGAAGTGGCCGAGCCCACACCGGCCAACGATTCGCCGGGCCATGATCCCGAGTTGCTGGAGATCTTCCTCGAAGAAGGTTTCGACATCATCGAAAACTCCGGCGCCGCGCTTGTGCGTTGGCAAGCCGAGCCGTCGAGCCGACAAGAAATAGAAACCCTGCTACGAGACTTGCACACGCTCAAGGGCGGCGCGCGCATGGTGGAAATCGCCCCCATCGGCGACCTTGCCCATGAGCTGGAGTTTCTCTACGAAAGCCTGTCGGCGGGCGCGTTGCAACCGAGCGCGGCGTTGTTCACGTTGTTGCAAAGCAGCCACGATCGGCTGGCGCAGATGCTGGATGCCACCCGCGCCGGTCAGCCGTTGCCGCCGGCTGACCGACTGATCGATGCCATCAAGAATTTCAGCCACCCGGCCGTGCTCCAACCGGCCAAGCTCCCTTCGACCGTGGCGGCGCCTGCCGTGGCCAAGCCCGAGACGCCTGTAGCACAAGCCGACGCCGGTGCCGACATGGTCAAGGTCTCGGCGGAACTGCTCGACGATCTGGTCAACCTGGCGGGCGAAACGTCGATCTTCCGTGGCCGTATCGAACAGCAGGTCAACGATGCGCGCGTCACCTTGAGCGAGATGGAGACCACCATCGAGCGGATGCGCGACCAATTGCGCCGGCTCGATACCGAAACCCAGGGGCGGATTCTCAGCCGTCAGCAAGTCGACGCCGAACGCCTGGGCTACGAAGAATTCGACCCGCTGGAAATGGACCGACACTCGCAATTGCAGCAACTGTCGCGTGCGCTGTTCGAATCGGCCTCTGACTTGCTGGACCTCAAGGAAACCCTCGACCGGCGCAATCAGGACGCGGAAAACCTGCTGCAGCAACAGGGCCGCATCAATACCGAGTTGCAAGAAGGCCTGATGCGCACGCGCATGGTGCCGTTCGAGCGGATGCTGCCGCGTTTGAAGCGCATCGTTCGACAGGTCTCCAGTGAGCTGGGCAAGGACGTGGAATTCATCATCGGCAATGCTGAAGGCGAGATGGACCGCAACGTGCTCGAACGCATGGCCGCGCCGCTGGAGCACATGCTGCGCAACGCCGTGGACCATGGCCTGGAATCGGCCGAGGTGCGCGTCGCGGCCGGCAAACCGGCGCAGGGGCGGATCACTCTCGACTTGTCTCGCGAGGGTGGCGACATGATTTTCGACATCCGCGACGACGGTGCCGGCGTGCCGCTGGATGCGGTGCGGCGCAAGGCGATCAAGCGCGGTTTGCTAGCCGAAGATGCGGATATCAGTGACCGCGACGTGTTGCAGTTCATCCTTCAGCCGGGGTTTTCCACGGCCGAGAAGATCACCCAGATTTCAGGGCGCGGCGTCGGCATGGACGTGGTCCACGAAGAAGTTCGACAGCTCGGTGGCACGATGGTCATCGACTCTGTGCCGGGGCGGGGCGTGCATTTCCGGATTCGCCTGCCGTTCACCGTGTCGGTCAACCGCGCGCTGATGGTGCAGTGCCTTGAGGATCAATACGCGATCCCGCTGAACACCATCGACGGCATCGTTCGTGTGTTGCCCAACGAACTGGAAGGGCATTACCGGCTCGATCCGCCGAGGTACAAATACGCCGGGCAACACTATGAGCTGTGCTACCTGGGCGAGCTGCTGAAAACCAGCACCCGCCCGAAATTACTGGGCCAAAGCCTGCCGTTGCCGGTGTTGCTGGTGCAATGCAACGACCGGCACATTGCCGTGCAGGTCGACGCCATGGCCGGCACGCGCGAGATCGTGGTGAAAAGCCTCGGCCCGCAGTTTGCGGCGGTGCAGGGTTTGTCCGGCGCGACGATCCTGGGCGATGGCCGGGTGGTGCTGATCGTTGATTTGCTGGCGCCGATCCGGGCGATGCAGGCGCATGTGCCGCCCCCGACGCTTATTCAGGACGCAGAGGCCGAGCCACAAAAACCGCTGCTGGTGCTGGTGGTCGATGACTCGGTGACCGTGCGCAAGGTCACCAGCCGATTGCTCGAACGCCACGGCATGAACGTGCTGACCGCCAAGGATGGGGTCGACGCCATGCTGCTGCTCGAAGAGCACATGCCGGACGTGATGCTGCTGGACATCGAGATGCCGCGCATGGACGGTTTCGAAGTCGCGACCCAGGTGCGCGCCGATGAGCGTTTGCAGCACCTGCCGATCATCATGATCACCTCACGCACCGGGCAGAAACACCGCGACCGCGCGATGGCCATCGGCGTCAACGATTACCTTGGCAAGCCGTACCAGGAATCGGTGCTGCTCGAAAGCATCGCCCTGTGGAGCAAATCCCATGCTTGATGACCATTTTTACCAGCGCACCAACAACCTCACCGGCCTGTTGCTGCCCTTGGCCGACCGCAATCTGATCGTGCCCAATGTCGCGGTGGCGGAGCTGATCGACTATCAACCGGGGGCGTTCGATCTGGATACACCGCCGTGGTACCTGGGGCTGGTGAAGTGGCGGGACCGGCAAATTCCGCTGCTCAGTTTTGAATCGGCGTGTGGCGATAAAGTCGTCATCGGCGAGCGGGTGCGCATCGTGATTCTCAACGCGCTGGGCGGGCGGCCAGCGTTGAAGTTCATTGCGTTGCTGGTGCAGGGGATTCCTCGCTCGTACAAGCTCGACAGTCAGTTGAGCTATGTCGATGTGCCGTTGTGTTCGCTGGAGCAAGCGGCGGTGCAGGTGGGCGAGCAAGTGGCCAAGGTGCCGGACTTGCTGGCGCTGGAGGAGTTGTTGGTTACGGCTGGTTTAGCCAACTGATCTGGATATTGTGGTGATTTCGCCGGCCTCATCGCGGGCAAGCCCGCTCCCACAGGTATTGTGGATGACTCAGGATTTGAGCAAGTCACGGACACTGTGGGAGCGGGCTTGCCCGCGATATAGGCCGTCAATTTACCGAATACCTCACTGCTAAACCTTGGCCTGAGCCCTCATCTGCATTTGCAACGCCTCGTAATGATCCAGCGCCCGCTCCACCAACAACTGAACCCCATCCGCCATTCGGCTGATCGCCAAGGCAACCGAGCGGCGAGAGCCTTCTACATCGTCCGCCAGATCAGCCGCAATCGCGCTGATCGACAGCATGTCTTCGGAGGCGTTGGCCAGCAGGGCTTCGGCGTCGATGTCGGGGCATACCGTGAAGAGCCGGGATTTGTTACGGCGTCTCGATGGTTTGTCGCGAGCAGGGGGGAAGTAATGGGCGAAGGCGCGGTCGGCGGCTTCCTTGAGCTTTTCGGCTTCGAGGGGGTCGTCGGAATCGGTATCGGTTTCTGGGGGATTGGGAGTGGCTTTAAACATAGTGAATCTCCAGTAATGATTTTCAGCTGCTCCCTCGGTTCCAGCCGAAGGGGTGGCAGCTGTACGCGGGCTGGAACCCGAGGTGGAGAAAACCCGGTAGACCCGAAGGTCTCCCGCGCACAGCCGCCATAACGGAGTACACACATTAAAGGTGCGCAAGCATACGTCATGAGGGGGCGCTATTGCGCCTTCTACACCTCGGGATTCCAGACCCGGCCGCTGAATTGGCAGCGACCCACAAACGATAAAGCTCAGCGCAAAACCCCACCAGTCAGCGGCTTCCGGCATTGCTGTAGGCGGCGACGCCAGACTGTGTAGCCTCGCACCCTTCCAGCGAACAAACTTTTAAACACAAAAATCCCAATCGGCTGGCAAAAGTTGAAGATTCCCAAAAAGCGACCTATCGGTCCTTTTTTGGGACTGATCGGTTTGATCGTTCCAACGCTCTGCGTGGGAATGCAGCCCAGGACGCTCCGCGTCCCATTCAGAGCTGGAACGCGGAGCGTCCCTTGAGGCATTCCCACGCGGAGCGTGGGAACGATCGTTTAGGCGATCATTACCCTGACCGTAACGATCCGTCTCTGTGCTTGATTGATGCCCCCCACCCAACACTCCTAAGGTGACCCCACGACAGCGAACCCGTGGAGTGGTCATGACAACAACAATATCCCCCGACTCGCGATGGACGCGCCGGCGCAGCGAAAAGCAGCGGCGTCTGGCGTTGGTCAAGGATCTGGCCGACGGTGTGGTGTTGCCCACCGACAACATCGTCGCCGCGCTGGAGGCGTTGATCCTGCCCGGCGACCGTGTGGTGCTGGAGGGCAATAACCAGAAGCAGGCGGATTTCCTCTCCCGTTCCCTGGTCAAGGCCGATCCCGCCAAGCTGCACGATCTGCACATGATCATGCCCAGCGTCGGCCGTGCCGAGCACCTGGACCTGTTCGAACGCGGCATTGCCCGCAAACTCGACTTTTCCTTCGCGGGCACCCAAAGCCTGCGCATCAGCCAGCTGCTGGAAGACGGCCTGCTGGAAATCGGCGCGATCCACACCTACATCGAGCTCTATGCGCGGCTGGTGGTCGACCTGATTCCCAACGTCGTGCTCTCGGCCGGTTTCATGGCCGACCGTGCCGGCAACATCTACACCGGGGCGAGCACCGAAGACACTCCCGCACTCATTGAACCGGCTGCCTTCAGCGATGGCATCGTCATCGTTCAGGTCAACCAGTTGGTCGACGATGTCAGCGACCTGCCGCGCGTCGACATCCCCGCCTCGTGGGTCGATTTCGTGGTGGTGGCCGACAAGCCGTTCTACATCGAGCCGCTGTTCACCCGCGACCCACGGCACATCAAGCCTGTGCACATCTTGATGGCGATGATGGCGATCCGCGGCATCTACGAAAAACACAACGTTCAGTCGCTGAATCACGGTATCGGTTTCAACACCGCCGCCATCGAACTGATCCTGCCGACCTACGGTGAATCCCTCGGCCTCAAAGGCAAAATCTGCCGCAACTGGACGCTCAATCCGCACCCGACCTTGATCCCGGCGATTGAAAGCGGCTGGGTCGAAAGCGTGCATTGTTTCGGCACCGAACTGGGGATGGAAAACTACATCGCCGCACGACCGGACGTGTTCTTCACCGGGCGCGATGGCTCGCTGCGTTCCAACCGGATGTTCAGCCAACTGGCCGGGCAATACGCGGTGGACCTGTTCATCGGCGCGACGCTGCAAGTTGACGGTGATGGTCATTCTTCCACCGTAACCCGTGGACGCCTCGCCGGTTTCGGCGGTGCGCCGAACATGGGCCACGACCCACGCGGTCGCCGTCATGGCACGCCAGCCTGGCTCGACATGCGCCACACCGACGGGCCAGAGCCGCTGCTCGAACGCGGTAAAAAACTCGTGGTGCAAATGGTCGAGACGTTCCAGGAGGGCGGCAAACCAACCTTCGTCGAAACCCTCGACGCAGTGGAGGTGGCGAAGAAAAGCGGCATGCCGCTGGCGCCGATCATGATCTACGGCGACGACGTCACCCACCTGCTGACCGAAGAAGGCATCGCCTACCTGTACAAGGCGCGTTCGCTGGAAGAACGCCAGGCGATGATCGCCGCCGTCGCCGGAGTGACCGTCATCGGCCTGCGCCACAACCCCAAAGACACCGCGCGCATGCGCCGCGAAGGCCTGATTGCCTTGCCCGAAGACCTCGGCATCCGCCGCACCGACGCCACACGCGAATTGCTCGCGGCGAAAAGTGTGGCTGACCTGGTGGAGTGGTCCGGTGGCCTCTACAACCCGCCCGCCAAGTTCAGGAGCTGGTAATGCACGCACTTAACCTGCAACCGAAAACCCTGACCCTGGCCGAGCAATTGGCAGACTTGGCGGTGGACGTACTGATCGACGAAGCAGACCTGTCGCCAAAACCGGCGCTGGTCGATCGTCGCGGCAACGGTGCGCATACCGACTTGCACCTGGGGCTGATGCACGCATCGGCGTTGTCGTTGTGGCCGGCCTTTAGAGAAATGGCGGAAGCCGCCATCGAATTCGGCGAAATCGGCTTGCCGCTGCGTGAAGCAGTGGGGCGGATTGGACGCGAAGGTGAGCAAGCGATGCTCGCCACCACGGGTGGGGTGAATACCCATCGCGGAGCGATCTGGGCCTTGGGGCTGTTGGTCACGGGCGCTGCGCTGGACCCTCAATCCACTGGCGCAAGCAGCGTGTCGTTACGCGCAGCACGCCTCGCGTTACTCGACGACCGTCATGCTCCGCGCCCGCTCAGCCACGGCGCTCAAGTCGCCCAGCGTTACGGCGCACGCGGTGCTCGTGAAGAAGCGCAGCTGGGCTTTCCGGCGGTGATCCAGCGTGCACTGCCGCAACTCAAGCGCAGTCGCGCCGCTGGCCATGGCGAGCAGAACGCTCGCCTCGATGCCTTGCTGGCAATCATGACAACGCTGGCTGACACCTGCGTGCTCTACCGCGCCGGCGAACAAGGCCTGAACACCATGCAACTGGGCGCCCAGGCCGTGCTCGATGCGGGTGGCAGCGCCAGCCTCGCCGGTCGCCGCCGTTTGCATGAGCTGGATGAACAATTAATCGCGTTGAACGCCTCGCCCGGTGGTGCTGCCGACTTGCTCGCAGCCTGCCTGTTTGTCGACCGTATCGAGTCGTGCGACGGCCTCACCCAGGGAGCTTTCTGATGGAAACCTTATCCTTTGAATTCCCCGCCGGCCAACCGCCACGGGGCCGCACGCTAGTGGGCTGTGTCGGCTCGGGCGATCTGGAAGTGCTGATCGAACCGGGTCAGGCCGGCAAGCTGACGATCACCGTGCAAACCTCGGTCAATGGCAGCGAACAACGCTGGGAACATCTGTTTACGCGGATGTTCGAGGGCCAGACGCCGCCGGCGATGGACATCGATATCCACGATTTCGGCGCGACCCCCGGCGTGGTGCGCTTGCGTCTGGAGCAAGGCTTTGAGGAGATCGGCCATGACTGACAGCGCAGAACTCTTGCAGCCATACCTACAAAGACGCAGCTTCGTCGAACTCGGCGCCCGGCAACGAGCAAAAGCCTTGCTTGACCCTGGCACCTATCGCGAACTGCTCGACCCGTTCCAGCGCGTCATGTCGCCGTGGCTGTCGCGCCAGGGCGTGGTGCCGCAAGCGGACGACGGCGTGGTCATCGCCAAGGGCAGCATCGGTGGATTGCCGGTGGTGATCGCGGCCATTGAAGGTGCCTTTCAGGGTGGCAGCCTTGGCGAAGTCGGCGGAGCGAAGATGGCGGGCGCGCTGGAGCTGGCCGCCGATGACAACCGCAACGGCATTCCAACCCGCGCCGTGTTGCTGCTGGAAACCGGTGGGGTGCGTTTGCAGGAAGCCAACCTCGGGCTGGCGGCGATTGCCGATATTCATGCGGCCATTGTCGATCTGCGCCAATACCAACCGGTGATTGGTGTGGTGGCCGGCAGCGTCGGCTGCTTTGGCGGGATGTCGATTGCCGCCGGGTTGTGCAGCTATTTGCTGGTGACCCAGGAAGCGCGCCTTGGCCTGAATGGTCCGCAAGTGATCGAACAGGAAGCGGGCCTTGAGGAGTACGACTCCCGTGACCGGCCATTCATCTGGAGCCTGACCGGTGGCGAGCAACGGTTCGCCAGTGGTTTGGTGGATCGTTATGTCGCCGATGATGTGGCGCAGATTCAGCAGCAGGTGAGTGAATTGCTGCAGCAAGGTTTGCCTGCGCAACAACGCAGCCGTCAGGCCGATCTGTTCCTGCAGCGGTTGGCCCGCCTCGATGCCGGGCCGCAAATCGAAGYGGCGACGGTTCGCGATCTGTACCAAGGAGAACGCTCATGAGTTCGTATTCCCTGAGAGGGTTGCACTGGTTCAACGCCTTGAGTGCAGGCGCCAAACCGGTTGAGGGTTTGCCGGCTTCGTTGAAAGTGGCCGATGGTGTGTTGGGTAGTCAGCCGGCGCGGTTTATTGCGGTGGTGGCTGATCCGGACAACCGTTTTGTCCGCGCTCGCAACGGTGAAGTGGGTTTGCTCGAAGGCTGGGGCTTGGCCAAAGCCGTGGATGAAGTGATCGCCGCTGACCGTGACAAACCACACAAGCGTGCCTTGATCGCCATCGTCGATGTACCGAGTCAGGCGTACGGTCGGCGCGAAGAAGCGCTCGGGATTCATCAGGCCTTGGCCGGGGCGGCGGACAGTTATGCCCGCGCTCGATTGGCCGGCCATGCGGTGATCGGTTTGCTGGTG
This sequence comes from Pseudomonas sp. P1_F1_2, assembly GCF_056405815.1. Lineage (NCBI taxonomy): Bacteria > Pseudomonadati > Pseudomonadota > Gammaproteobacteria > Pseudomonadales > Pseudomonadaceae > Pseudomonas > Pseudomonas sp. P1_F1_2. The sequence goes on from NZ_JBFUBK010000041.1 coordinate 45,092, forward strand.
GGCAAGGCGATGTCCGGGGCGTTTCTGGCCCACGGTTATCAGGCCAACCGCCTGATTGCGTTGCGTGATCCGGGGGTGATGGTGCATGCCATGGGCAAGGCCTCGGCGGCCCGAGTGACGTTGCGCAGTGTCGAAGAACTGGAGACGTTGGCGGCCAGCGTGCCGCCCATGGCGTATGACATCGACAGTTACGCCAGCCTTGGATTGCTCTGGGAAACCTTGTCGGTGGAGCAGATCGAACAACCCACGGCGGCGGACCTTACACGGGTGACGGAATGCCTGAGCCTGGCCATCGAGGATGTCGCCGCCAAGGGACGCGACTTGAGCAGCCGCTTGGGCGCGACCCATCGCGCCGCCTCCAGCCAGGTTCGCCAACTGCTGAGAGCACAGTGGTGAATACGCTCCTGGCCCACGACTTGCTCTGGGGGATGACGCCAGAGCAGTTGCCTGCGGATGCGCCTGCGTGGGTGGTCGAGTCGATTTGCGCGGGTCAGCCGGTAGTGGTTCGGCGCGCGATGACGGCGCCGGATCACATCGCGGTCGGGGTGCGTGGGCGTTTGCGCGAGCAGCGTTATGCAACGTCGATGGCAATCACGGCGATTTCGCGTCGGGTCAGGCCGGAAGACCTCAGTCATGTCGAGTCGACTCGCGATCTGCCGGCGCTGCGAGCACTGGCGCAACTGCGGCCGATGCTCGACGCCTGCGGTTGGATATGGGGTATCAGCGGCAGCGCCGGTTTCGAATTGGCCAGCGGTTTTTCCGCGCTGCATGAGCGCAGCGATCTCGATTTGATTCTGCGCACACCGCAGCCGCTGAGCCGTACTCAAGCGCAGGCGTTAGTGACGGTTCTCGACACCGCTGAGTGTCGGGTGGACATGCAATTGCAGACACCGTTTGGCGCCGTCGCACTCCGCGAATGGGCCCGGTCTTCGTCACAGATCTTGCTGAAAAGCGACCGGGTTGCCTGTTTGGTCGGCAACCCCTGGAACCCTCAGGAGCAAGCAGCGTGAGCAGTTTGCTGGTGTTCCCCGGTCAGGGCGCGCAACAGCCGGGCATGCTGCAGCGCTTGCCTCGGGACGTGTTGAACGAGGCGAGTGATGTGCTGGGCGAGGACGTTCTGCTGCTCGATGGCGCCGAGGCATTGAGGTCGACGAGGGCGGTTCAGCTTTGCCTGTTGATCGCAGGCGTCGCGGCGGCACGACAATTGTCGATGAAGCCCGATTACGTGGCCGGGTTATCCATTGGCGCTTACCCGGCAGCGGTGGTCGCGGGTGCCTTGAGTTTCAGCGATGCGCTGCATCTGGTCAGCTTGCGCGGTGAACTGATGCAACAGGCTTATCCACAGGGCTATGGCATGACCGCGATCATCGGTCTGGATTTATCCACCGTGGAAAAACTGCTGGCGCAGGTTCACAGCATCGACACACCGGTTTACCTGGCCAACATCAACGCCGATAACCAGGTGGTGATAGCCGGCAGCGACGAGGCAATGAAAGCAGTGGCGGCGTTGGCGAAAGGTCACGGTGCCGGTCTGGCCAAACGGTTGGCAGTGAGCGTGCCTTCGCACTGCCCGCTGCTGGATGGTCCGGCAAAAATTCTGGCGCAAGCATTCGCCAAGGTGTCATTGAAAACGYCGACCTTGGGCTACCTCAGTGGCAGTCGTGCCCGCCCCATCATCAATGCCGACGCCTTGCGCGATGACCTCGCGTTCAACATGTGCCGTGTCGTTGATTGGCGCGGCACGGTACAAAGCGCCTATGAGCGCGGCGTACGACTTCAGATCGAACTGCCGCCCGGTGCGGTGCTGACCGGGCTGGCGCGCCGGGTGTTCGAGCAAGGCACCGTGATTGCCTTCGACGGTGCGCGGCTCGATACCTTGCAGGCGCTGTTGCGTGAGGAGGGAAGCCGCCAACCCTAGACCTCCGACTCAGGCCTTCGAACAACAAAAACAACATTCGACGATGCATTTTGAGGACTACAACAATGATTATTTACGGTGTGGCGCTGTTGGCGATTTGTACGCTGGCAGGGGTGATCATGGGTGACGCGCTTGGCGTGTTACTGGGCGTCAAATCCAACGTCGGCGGGGTCGGGATCGCGATGATCCTGCTGATCTGCGCGCGGTTGTGGATGCAGAAGCGCGGTGGCATGACCAAGGATTGCGAGATGGGCGTCGGCTTCTGGGGCGCCATGTACATTCCGGTGGTGGTCGCGATGGCCGCGCAACAGAACGTGGTGACAGCCCTGCATGGCGGACCGGTGGCGGTGCTCGCGGCGATTGGTTCAGTGGTGATCTGCGGCTGCACCATTGCGCTGATCAGCCGGACCCACAAAGGCGAACCCTTGCCCGATGAACCGGCGGAAGTTACCCCGGTCGGCACACCAGTAGGAGGTCGCTGATATGTGGGAACTCATTGATAAAGGCTTGACCGCTAATGGTCTGGTGACCGCGTTTGCCTTTGTAGGCGTGATCATGTGGGTGTCGGTTGTCTTGTCGAAGCGTCTGACATTCGGACGAATTCACGGCTCGGCCATTGCCATCGTCATCGGGCTGGTCCTGGCCTGGGTCGGCGGCACCCTGACCGGCGGGCAAAAAGGCCTGGCGGACCTGACGTTGTTTTCCGGCATTGGTCTGATGGGCGGCGCCATGCTGCGAGACTTTGCGATCGTCGCCACGGCATTCGAAGTGCAAGCAACCGAAGCGAAAAAGGCTGGTTTGATCGGCGTGATTGCGCTGCTTCTGGGCACGATCTTGCCGTTCATTGTCGGCGCGAGCATGGCTTGGGTGTTTGGTTATCGTGATGCGATCAGCATGACCACCATCGGTGCGGGCGCTGTGACGTACATCGTTGGGCCGGTGACCGGGGCGGCAATTGGTGCAAGTTCCGACGTGGTGGCGTTGTCGATTGCCACCGGGTTGATCAAGGCGATTCTGGTGATGGTCGGCACACCCATGGCCGCACGCTGGATGGGGTTGGATAACCCGCGTTCGGCAATGGTGTTCGGCGGGTTGGCCGGGACGGTCAGCGGGGTGACCGCAGGCTTGGCCGCGACGGATCGGCGGTTGGTGCCTTACGGGGCGTTGACGGCGACGTTCCACACCGGGCTTGGGTGCTTGCTTGGGCCTTCGCTGCTGTACTTCATTGTTCGCGCGATTGTCGGTTAGTGATCGTTCCCACGCTCCGCGTGGGAATGCAGCCCGGGACGCTCCGCGTCCCAAAGCGGACGCAGAGCGTCCATTGATTCATTCCCACGCAGAGCGTGGGAACGATCATTGGGTGGCTTGGCGGTTGGCATACATCCGGCACTCCGCCAACAACGCCAGCAAATTCGGGTCGCGCTCCTTGGCCTTCAAAAACACCACCCCGATGTGCTGCTGCAGCCGGTACTTTTCCTGCAAGGGGATCAGCTTCACCCGGTTCTCGTACACCGCTGCAATCCGGCCTGGCAGCAACGCATAACCCACCCCTGAACTGACCATGCTCAGCAGGGTGAAGATGTCGTTGACCTGCATCGCCACTTTCGGCTCGAACCCCGCCTGCTTGAACACCCGATTACCGTCCTGGTGCGTGGCAAAGCCTTGGGTCAGCGTAATGAATGTCTCGTCGCGCACTTCGGCCAGATCAACTTCCGTGCGCTGGGCGAACTTTGAATCCGCCGGCGTGGCGAGAAAGATGTCGTCGGAAAACAGCGGGATCTGCTCGCAGTCCGGGTCGTTGACGCTCTCGTCCAGCGACACCAGGATCGCGTCGACTTCCATGTTCTTGAGCTTGTACAGCAGGTCAAAGTTCGAGCCGAGGATCAGGTCGATGTTGAGTTCGCTGCGGCGGATTTTCAGGCCCATGATCAGCTGCGGCACGGTCTTCACCGTCAGTGAATACAGCGAGCCGAGCTTGAAGCGTTCAGCGGAAAATCCGGCGGCTTCGCGGGTCAGGCGCACGGTTTCGACCACGTCCTGAATCAGTTTCTGCGCTCTTTCTTCGAGCACGTAAGCGCTTTCCAGTGGCGTCAGGTTACGGCCTTCATGTTTGAACAGCGGGCAGCGCAAGGCACTTTCCAGGGAATGGATCGCCCTGTGTACGCTGACGTTACTGGTCTGCAACTCGGCGGCGGCGCGAGCCAGATTGCCGGTGCGCATGAAGGCCAGGAACACCTCGAGCTTTTTCAGGGTCAATTCTTCGTCGATCAGCATGGCCCGGACTCTTATTCGAATGGCTCGATTGTGCACGCATGCGATGTTTTGTAGCAGCTATGTAGGAGCTGTCGAGTGAAACGAGGCTGCGAATTTCTGACCACAACCTCGTTCCACTCGACAGCCCCCACAGTTTGCGCGATGTTGCATCAAATTTTGAGGTGAGCAACGCATGTACCACGGGGAACGATTGAACGCCTGGACGCATTTGGTCGGGGCGGTGGCGGCAACGGTTGGTGTGGTGTGGATGCTGGTGATCGCCAGCATGGACGGCAGCCCATGGAAAATCGTCAGCGTGGCGATTTACGGTTTCACTTTGTTGGTGCTGTACAGCGCCTCGACTGTTTATCACAGCGTGCGCGGGCGCAAGAAAGCGATCATGCAGAAGGTCGATCACTTTTCGATCTATTTGCTGATTGCCGGCAGCTACACACCGTTCTGCCTGGTGACCCTGCGCGGGCCGTGGGGCTGGACGTTGTTCGGGATTGTCTGGGGGCTGGCGCTGATCGGCATCCTGCAAGAGATAAAACCGCGGTCGGAAGCGCGGATTCTGTCGATCGTGATCTACGCGGTGATGGGCTGGATCGTGCTGGTGGCGGTCAAACCATTGCTCGCGGCGTTGGGCAGTGCGGGGTTTGCCTGGCTGGCGGCGGGCGGGGTGTTGTACACCGTGGGGATTATCTTTTTCGCCCTCGATCATCGGCTGCGGCATGCCCATGGGATCTGGCATTTGTTTGTGATTGCCGGGAGCTTGCTGCACTTTGTGGCGATTTTCTTTTATGTCCTTTAGACCGCGTCGTGGCCATTCGCGAGCAGGCTCGCTCCTACATTGAAATGCATTTCAATGTAGGAG